>DVMZ01000105.1 GCA_018714725.1 Candidatus Scatosoma pullistercoris | reverse complement strand
CATATACCCTTTGAGATTGACATATTTCTGCGCCGTTCCCGCCGAATAAATGCCGGCCGGACGGGTTCCGGGCACGTTCAAAGCTCCGCGGCTGCGCTCCCGGCACCCCATGGCCAGAATCACCGCGCCCGCCTGCACCGTGAACACTCCCTCTTCCGGATTGACCGCCGTCACTTTCCGGTCGGCGGTCAGCGACAGCACCGTCGTGTCCGTCATCACCCGGATATCGCGGGCGCGTACTTCCGTTTCAAAACGACGGGCATATTCCGGACCGGTCAGGCTCTCCTTGAACCGGGTCAGGCCGAAGCCGTTATGAATACACTGGTTGAGAATCCCGCCCAACCGGGATTCCCGTTCCAGAATGAGAATGTCCCTCGCGCCGGCGTCGTATGCCTGCACCGCGGCGGCAAGCCCCGCGGGCCCCCCGCCGATGATTACGATCGGATAGTCTTTCATTTGCTCACCCCCGTCAGAAGTTCCGAACCGGGACCGCATTTCGTCACGGCGGTCAGCGGAATGTTCAGTTCCCGCGCGATCAGTTCCGCCACATGCGGCTGACAAAAACCGCCCTGACATCTGCCCATGCCCGCGCGCGTCCTGCGCTTGACCGCGTCGACGTCTCGCGCGGGAGGATTCGCGCGGATCGCCCGCACAATTTCCCCTTCCGTAATCTGTTCGCACCGGCATACGATTTTCCCGTACGCCGGGTCTTTGCGGATGAGTTCGTTCTGCCTCTCCGCCGGAAGATCCTTGAAGAAATGATCGGGGCTGCGCCTGCCGTCAAACCGGAGATTGGTTTCCAGCCGCAGTTTTCCGACCAGCAGATTTCCCACGACATATTCGGCAATCGCGGGCGCGGAGGTAAGCCCCGGCGACTCGATTCCCGCGCATTGGATGAGATTTTCCGTCTTTGCGCTCTCGCCGATGACAAAATCATGCGTTTCGGAATAGGCGCGCACGCCGGCAAACGAAGTGATGACGTTGCGGAAAGGAATGCCCTTGCACATCTCCGCCGCCTTGGACGTCACCGCGTCCAGCCCCTGCGCGCTCGTGGCCGTACTGCCGTCCCGCACCTCTTCCGCCGTGGGCCCGAGCAACAGATTTCCGTCCGCCGTCGGGGAAATCAGCACCCCTTTTCCCTTCTCGGTGGGCGTGAAAAAGAGGGTATGCGATACAAAATCTCCGTTTTCCCGGTCGATGAGCAGATATTCTCCCTTCCGCCCGCCGATTTTCACGCTGTCGTCTCCAAAGAGTGCGGAAATTTTCCCGGCGCCCAATCCGGCGCAGTTCACCGCAACCCTGCCCTTGACTTCACGGCCGTCTTTGGCCTTGACGACAAAACCTTCTTCCGATTTTTCCGCCGCGACGACCTCGAAATTACAGAAGAGCTGTGCGCCGTTGTCCATCGCGTTGCCGATCTCCGCAATGGTCAGCGAATAGGGGCAGACAATTCCGCCCGTAGGAGCCAGCAATCCGCCGGACACCCTGTCGGAAAGATTGGGTTCCAACTCTTTCAGCTTCTCTCGGGAAACGAGTTCCAGACCCTTCACGCCGTTTCTTTCGCCCCGCTCTTTCAGCTTCATCAGCGTGCCCAGTTCCCCGTCCGAAAACGCCACGACCAGCGATCCGTTCTTCCGGTACTTCACCCCCAATTCCTCCGCGTAGGCGGGCATCAATTCGTTTCCCCGGACGTTGAAGCGCGCTTTCAGAGTGCCTTCCGCGGCGTCAAACCCCGCATGCACGATTCCGGAATTGGCCTTGCTCTGGCCCATGCAGACATCGTTTTCCTTTTCCAGCAGGCAGACGTCACACTTGTATTTCGTCAACTCCCGGAGGATGGCCCCTCCGATGACTCCGCCGCCGATGACGATTACGTCAAACATTTCATTTCTCCTTTTCCAGACAAACGCTTGACAGCGCTTTTCATCCATATTATAATATATCAAAATAAGCAAATACGCAAATAATTTTTGAACATTTCCATATATTTGCAATAACAGCGCAAACCGAGCACTTTTTATCGCTAGATTTGCGCAAAAGGAGCAAAGAATATGCGCGAAGAGCAGGAACGGGAAATGCTTTCCCTCTTACAGGAAAAAGGGCACATGAAAATTGAAGAACTGGCGGAAAATCTGTACGTCAGCCCCTCCACCGTCCGCAGAAAACTGAGCGAATTGCAGGAAAAAGGACTGGTGACCCGTACGCACGGCGGCGTGCGGATCAACGATGAAAACAACTTCTTCCCGAGCTTCACCTTCCGCTCCCACCAGAACAGCCTGGAAAAGAAAAAAATAGCCCTGGCGGCCGTCCGGCTGATCAAAAACGGCGACCTTATCTTCCTCGACGGCTCCACGTCCGCTTTTTTCATCGCCGAATACCTGTCCGATTTCAAAAACATCAAAGTGGTGACCAACGGCATCGACACCCTGTCCCTGCTCTCCCGCAACGACATCGAAGCCTATTCGACGGGCGGATACGTCTCCCCGACCAACCGTTCGGTGCTCATCGGGCATTACGCGGAAGAGATGATCGCTTCCCTGCATGCCGATATCACTTTTTTTTCGGCACAGTCGGTCGGCAAAAACGGCGAGGTATACGACTGTTTCGAGGAAGAAAACGTCCTGCGGCGGAAAATGCTACAACATTCGGAAAAAGCGGCGTTTTTATGCGATTCCACCAAATTCGGAAAGAGTTCCCCCTTCCGGCTCTGCTCCCTCTCGGATGTGGACTGCATTGTCAGCGACCGGGATATTCACAGCTATCTCGACACCAAAAACCTGCCGGATATCATCTTTGTCTGAGCCCGGACCTTTCTTTGCCCGCTTCTGCCGCCATTATATCATAAAGCCCTGAACTTGTAAAGGGGTAATTTTCAGAAAATCATGATCCGCTCGCACGGGACGGCTCTGAAAGCGTCCGACTTCTGAGGCATACCCCTCTCATCCCTGTCACGCGTTCTTTCCGTCAATAATCATCCACCCGCATAGCCGGTGGTTTTTATTTTTCGGGCATAGCCCTTGTTCACTGGCGTAGCGCAAATGCGCTCTTTGGTTGGCCTGCCAGCCATGCATTGGTTACTTGCTACCCGTCAACGGGTCTCTCGGGTCAAAGATGCTCAAC
>DVMZ01000104.1 GCA_018714725.1 Candidatus Scatosoma pullistercoris | reverse complement strand
GCCGGAAAAATAAACCGCGTTCTCAAAATGCAGATACAAACTCCGGTAATCGAGGTTGATGGTGCCCACGACGGCGCACAAATCGTCGGAAACCATGCTTTTCGCGTGGATAAAACCGGGGGTGTACTCGTAAATTTTCACTCCGGATTTCAAAAGCGGCGCATAGTTGGACCTCGTCAGACGGAACACCGTCTTTTTATCGGGAATTCCGGGTGTTACGATGCGCACGTCTACCCCGCGCTTTGCGGCGTTACAGATCGCCGCGCGCATAAAATCGTCCAGAATGAGATAGGGGGTAAAAATATAGACGTAATCGCGCGCACGGTTGATGATATCCAGATAAACCGTCTCCCCCACGCTCTCCCGATCGAGCGGGGAATCGTCATACGGCTGAATGACCGGCGCGGGCCGGATGCCCGGCCCGGACAAATCGCCGGTTGCCGGCAAATCCGTCTGCGCGCCCGCTCCGGCGTCCCCTTCCGCGCCCTCGCCCGACGGCGCTCCGGAAAGAAAGTCCGACGTTTTTTCTTTATCTTTGCGGAAAGCGTTCCAGAGATTGAAGAACATCACGGTAAAGGAATCCACCGCGGAACCCGTCACGCGTACGCCCGTATCCTTCCAGACCCCGAAGCGCACTTTCTCATCGATATATTCGTCCGCGAGATTGATCCCTCCCGTAAACGCAACTTTGCCGTCCACCACCAGAATTTTCCGATGGTCGCGGTTATTCATGCGCATAGTAAAAACAGGCACGGCGGGATTGAAACGGAAGCATTTGATATTGGGATGCAGATATTCCAGATACCGGTCGTATTTGGGCGGCAGCACCAAAAGACTGCCCACATCGTCGTAAATCAAGCGTATCTGCACTCCCTGCCGGGCTTTTTGCAACAGCCGTTCCCGGAATTCATCCCACATTTTTCCGCCGGCGACAATAAAATATTCCGCGAGAATAAATTTCTCCGCACGGTCCAGCGCGGCCAGCATGTCTTTGAACATTTCCTTTCCGGACGGATAGTAGGTCACCTCTCCGTCCCGGAAAAGCGGATAATCTGCATAGCGCGTCAAATACCGGCATATCTCTTCATCCCTCTTTTCGGGATTGACTCCGGTTTTCCGCGCCAGACAGGCCGCATTTTCCTTTTTCGCGGCGGAAATCCGCTTGTGCATGCGCCGGGTGGGCCGTCCCTCCCCGAACAGCATATACATGGGTACCCCGAATACGGGCACCGCGAGAATCATAATCACCCAGTTGAGTTTGGAGGACGGCTTTTCGTTGCGGTTGATGATATACAGCACAAACAGGAGCCCGAGGAGCTCCGTCGTGATCATCACCGCCCGGAACCCGTTGTAAAAATGCACCAGCATCAACGCGTACACTACGATCTGTAAAAGAACCAGGAGCAACGTCAGAATAAACCGGTTGTAAATCAACACTTTATAAGTACGGTTTCTGAGAATATTTTTCTCGATTCTTTCCTTCCGTCTTTTGTTCATTTTTCTCATAGTCGGCCTTTCCTTTCCCGCGCTTTCCGCGTTTATAAAAATTGTACCAGCTTTTCGCATACTTGTCAACCTCTGAAAAGTGAAAATTTGTTTTCTTTCCCCTTTTTTCCCGGGTTCCGGCTCTTTTTTGCCCGGAGCGTGTTCCCGACGCGCAGATCGCCCCTTCCCTCCGCATACTTTCCCTCCGCATACTTTCCCTCCGCTCCCCCGTTCCGGTTTCTCCCCCGCGCGCTCTTTCTTCCCGTCCCCTTTCCGGCTTTCCCGCGACGTCTTTTCCGCTTTTTACCGCTTTCCCCGGATTTTCCCGTCCTCTCTTGCACCTTCCGCCCCGCACTTCCCCCCGAACCCGCTCTGCCTGCGCCCGCATGCTTCCCCCCCCGCTCCCCGCTTTCGCGTTCCCTCTCCGCGTCCCCGGATGCCGCTTCACGGCACTTCTCCGTTAAAATGTATTTTTCCTTTATATTGTACTTTCCCTTATATTGTTTCTCCTTTTTCTCGCTTTTTAACCGTCTTTTTTCACACTCACCTTTGTCGCGAAAATTTTTTGATTTTTTCACCTCAAAACTATTGACAAAACGCAATTTTTATATTATACTATAAATAGTTTAATAAAACTTAATCCTAATAAGATTAAAGAAAAAGAAACAGAGAGGTAAGAAGGCATGAAAAAGTTTATCTGCAAAGTCTGCGGCTATATCCATGAAGGAGATGCGGCGCCCGCATCCTGTCCCAAGTGCAAAGCACCCGCTTCCGCGTTCGAGGAAGTGAATCCGCTGAAGGGGACCAAGACGGAAGCCAACCTGCAAACCGCATTTGCGGGAGAATCCCAGGCGAGAAACAAGTACACCTATTTTGCGAGCAAAGCGAAGAAAGAAGGGTATGTGCAGATCGCCGCGATTTTTGAAGAGACGGCAAACAACGAAAAAGAACACGCGAAGATGTGGTATAAACTGCTGAACGGCGGCGAAGTTTCCTCCACGATGGACAACCTCAAAATGGCTGCCGAAGGCGAAAACTATGAATGGACGGATATGTATGCCGAATTTGCCAAGACCGCGCGCGAAGAAGGCTTTGACGAAATCGCCCGCCTGTTCGACGGCGTTGCCGCCATCGAAAAGGAACACGAAGCGCGTTACCTCAAACTGCTCGAGAACGTAAAAGGCGGCCTCGTCTTCTCCAAAGAAGGAGATGTCATCTGGCAGTGCTCCAACTGCGGACACATCTGCGTCGGCAAGAAAGCGCCCGAAGTCTGCCCCGTTTGCGCGCATCCTCAGAGCTATTTCCAGGTGAAAGCGGAAAATTATTGATTCTCCGCAAACCGGTTCAAACGCGTAAAAATATTCTGCCCGACGGCAAATGCCGTCGGGCAGTTTTGCTTTCCCGCCCCGGAATCTTCCGGGGAGGGGAAATTTTTTCGATGAAATTACCGGCAAAAATCGACGCACGGCCTGCTGCTTTTCCCCGGAGGACGGCATTGCGCCAAAAAACTTTTACCTGAGGAAAAAGCGCAACATTTTTTCGTACTTCTTACGATAGGGACGATAACGCATCGGCAGATCGAGAAAAGTCTTTTTATCCACAATGCTCTTTTCGTGCGTAAAGCAATCGAACCCTTTTCTGCCGTGATAGCTGCCCATACCGCTCTCTCCGAACCCGCCGAATCCCATTTCGCTGGTCGCAAGATGAATGATGGTGTCGTTGACGCAACCGCCGCCGAACGGGCATTCCGAGAGAACGCGCGCAATACGCTTTTTATCGGAAGAGAAGATATACAGCGCAAGCGGAGCCGGACGGGAGCGAACCACGGAAATGACCTCGGAGAGATCGCGGAAAGTCAGCACCGGAAGAACCGGCCCGAAAATTTCCTCCCCCATCACCTTGTCGTCCCAGGTGACGCCGTCGAGAACAGTCGGCTCGATTCTGCACGTCGCCTCATCCCTGCCCCCTCCGTACACGATTTTCCGCTCGTCAATCAGGCCGCAGACGCGGTCAAAATGCTTGCGGCTTATAATCTTTCCGTAGCTGCTGTCGTTCAGGGCGTTTTTGTACTGAATTCCGATCTGCTTTTTTACTTCCGAAAGAAAGGCTTCCTTCACGCTCTCCGCGACATAGACGTAATCGGGCGCCACGCACGTCTGACCGACATTCAGAAATTTCCCGAAGACGATTCTCTTTGCCGCCAGCGGCAGATCGGCCGTCTCATCGACGATGCAGGGGCTCTTTCCGCCGAGTTCCAACGCGACCGGCACCAGATTCTCCGCCGCCTTCCGCATCACTTCCCTGCCGACCGCGACGCTGCCCGTAAAGAAAATTTTATCGAATTTCATCTCCAGAAGCCGGGTGTTTTCCGCTCTGCCGCCAAGCGCCACCGCCACATATTCGGGCGGAAAAACACGGGCGACGAGGTCGGCAATCACCTTTGAAACATGAGGAGAATAAGCGGAAGGCTTTACGATTGCGGTATTTCCCGCGGCGATCGCGTCCGCCAGCGGCTCCATCGTCAGCTGAAAGGGATAATTCCACGGACTCATGATGAGCACGTTTCCCACGGGCGATTTCTTCACGAAACTGCGGGAAGCAAACTGCGACGTCGGCGTTTTCACCCGCCTGGTACGCGCAAAACGCCTGACATGTTTGATCATATAGGAAATTTCCGCAAGAGTCATGCCCACTTCGCACATATAGCTTTCAAATTCACCCTTGCCGAGATCTGCTTTCAGCGCGGCATAAATCTCCGGCTCCGACCTTAAAATTTCTTCACGAAGTTTTTTCAGCGCTTCGATGCGATAGGAAACGTCCAGGGTCACGCCGCTCTGAAAAAATTCCCGCTGCCGGGCGAGCACATCGTCAAAATCCCGTTCGCCTTTCGCAGGCAGATGATTCGTATCCGATATTTTCATATAAATACTCTCCAATTCTTTTTTAGTCATCAGGCGGGGAACGGGATACAGGGGATTGGCTTCCGCCGCCGCATGCGCCGCAAGTGCGGGAATATCCTCCGGCCGGATTCCCTTGAGATACCGCGGAATTCCCAGCCTGTCGTTGAGTCCCTCGATTTGCAAAATCATTCTTTCCGCCGCGCTCTTCCAATGGTCGCCTGGTTCCGCAAGCCCCGTCCGATATGCCAGTTTTGCCAGTTTCGGCGCCGCGCTCAGGCCGTATTCCCGCAACAGATGCGGCAGAATCACCGCATTTGCCAATCCGTGCGGCGTATTGTATTTTCCGCCGAGCGAATGCGCCACGGCATGCACATACCCCACATATGATTTCGTGAAAGCCACGCCTGCCAGATAAGCCGCGCGCTGCATACCGCGCCGTGCCTCCCCGTCCTGCCCGTTGTCATACGCGCGCACGAGATAACGGAAAATCAGCCGCACCGCTTCTTCGGCAGCCGCCCGCGTGGAACGGGTGGTCGAATTGCCGATATACGCTTCCACCGCGTGCGTGAGCGCGTCCATGCCCGTCGTGGCCGTGAAAAAGGGAGGCAATCCGTAGGTCACTTTTTCGTCCAGCAACGCATAACGCGGAATCAGACAAAATGCGTTGATCGGATATTTATGTCTCGTAACGTCGTCCGTGATGACGGCGGCGAGCGTCGTTTCGCTGCCCGTTCCCGCCGTCGTCGGCACCGCGATCAGCAGGGGCAATCTGCGGAAAATATGCAGCACCCCTTTCATTTGAGCCAGCGACTTTTTGGGATTCACCACCCGCGCGCCCACCGCTTTCGCGCAATCCATCGCCGAACCGCCGCCGAAGGCCACGATCGCCTTGCAACCGTTCGTCAGATACATGGTACGCGCTTTTTCCACATCGGAAACCGTGGGATTGGCGGACGTATCTCCGAAGACAAATACCTGCACGCCCGCTTTTTCGCAAGCGGAACAAAGAGAATCCGTCAAGCCCGCTTTCCGGATCCCGGGATCGGTCACCAGCAAAACACGATCTGAGCCTGATCTTATGAGCACTTCCGTCACTCCGGTCACATCGCGGAGAATTTTCGGCTTGCGGTAGGGCAGGAACGGAATCGCCAGCTTAAACACCGTCTGATACGCGCGGCAATATATCCGCGCGACAAAGGGCATTCCCGGCCGTTTTTCTTCCGACGTCTCAAATTCGGCCACCAGAAGCACCGAAAGCGCCAGGAAAAACTCCGCCGGATAATAGGTAAAGAGGCACAGCGCGTCAAACAGCTCCCCTCCGCCCGCAAACTGATGAAACACCAGCATGAGATCGGAAAAGAAAAAGAGAGACGCCCCCGCCGACACACACGCTCTGACGCGCGCATCCCTTACGGCAGAGCCTCCGACGGCAAGCGCTTTCCCGAGCATACAGGAAATGACGGCCGCGTAAAGGTAAATGACGGCGTCCAGCCCGCGGAAATCAAATCCTCCGTAAAGGGTCAGCAGACAGAAGGATGGCACGGCCACCGCCGCCGTCGCCGGCACCGCCCGTAAACCGAAGGGCTCCAGCGCGCAAAATGCGGCAAAAAACAGGATATGACCCGCCGCAAACAGCGCCGCGCCCGTCACGAAATCATAGTTCAGCGCAATATCCCCCGCGCAGGCGAACACCTGCCCGGCAAACAGCAATCCGCAATACACCGCGCTGCGGCGCACCCGCCGGCGCCCTGCCGCCAGGCAGAGATTGAACAAGGAACACACTACAAACGCAAGGCTTGCACTCGCCTTCAGCGCATTGTGCAAAGCAGCGCTTTCCGACCAGTATTTCGAGCTGAAATACAGCCCGTCGAGAAACAGGATCAACAGAAAAAACGCGGCGTTTGCCGCCAGCGGCACCCTGAGTGCCCCGGACTTTTCCAGCGTTTTCGCGGGTTTTCCCAGCGTATTTTCACGAAACGACATCCGTATAATCTCCCTCCGTTTTCTTGGTTTTAAGGAAATTATACCGCTGTTTCCCCGGCTTCGTCAACGCGGGAAATCCGCACAATGACAGTTTCCGCATTTGTGTATCAGTTTTCACGCCTTCAGATTGTCTTTCAAAAGAAATCGCCCGCCTTCTTAACGCGCCTGCTTTTATCGCGCCGCCGGTTTTTCTAAAATTTTTCCGGAGACAGGCTGTCTCCGGAAATTCTTCGCTTTTCAGCGTTTTTTCTTTCGCGTGCGCAAGATTAATTTTCCGAGAACAAAGCGGAAATAAGGCGAAACTCGGGCGCCCTCTTCTCCGACTGCGAGTTTACCGAAAAACATTTCCGTTCGTCTCAACCCTGCCCCTTTGCCTCAGAGCTTATTTCCCTGCCCTTCCGGCTGTTCTTCGGCCGGACGGACGTCCACCCTCTCCGCCGGCAACCGTTTTCCGCGCACGCGGAGATATAACAAAATGCAGGCCGCAATGTCGATACAGAACAAAAACTGCCCGATCGCATACAAGACCGCATCCCGGCGGAGGATGCGCCCTTCCGCGCCCGCGCGCACGACCGCAACCGCACCGATGAACCCGGTCATGGCGATCGCCGCCACATCGTGCAGGAAAAAGACGATCGTGAATCCGATTCCCCACACCGAAATCAACATGACGGCGCCGAGCAGGAAGATCGCAATATACGCGGGAATATGAACGAGTTTGACAATCATATTCAGCTTCGCCATCTCCGCGGCGTCTGTTTTTTTGGCGAGAGACCGGGCGCAGAGCGCCCCCGTAAATGCGAGAGATACCAGCGTACACAAAAACAATGCCAGAATCAGCAGATACCCGTTATTCTGAAACACCGATTCCATCAAAAATCCCGTATACAGACAATACAGGCCGAACAACAGGGAATAAGGAAACAAAAATATCGGCAGAGCCAGCAGATACTTCTTCATAGCCACCTCTCGACGGATGTTTTTTCTCCCGAAAAGAAATCAGAGATTGTCTTTCACAAATTCTTCCAGCGCGGCCGCGGGAACAAATCCCAGATTCGACGCCGCCGGTTTCCCGTCCTTGAACAAAATAACGTTGGGAATGGACGAAATTCCGTATTTTGCCGCCGCCGATTCGTTTTCATCCACGTCTACTTTCACGAATACCGCTTTGTCCGCAAACTGTTCGGACACTTCCTCGAACACGGGCGCCAGCATGCGGCAGGGGCCGCACCACGTTGCCCAGAAATCGCAGACAACCGGTTTTTCGCCTTTGAGCAAGGTTTCCAACTCCTCGGAATTGATATGCTTTACCATAATTTTCTCCTTTTCCCGCCCCGCTTACGCCGGACAGGCTGTTCTTGCTTGAATTTTCTTTCTCGACTTCACGGGATTTCGGCCCCGCCGTTGTCCTACGCCGCTCTTTTGCGTTTTTCCTTTCTGTTCACCCCTTTTCCCGTCCGTATCAGTATCGGACAAACCGGGAAAAAGTATGTATGCCGCAATCCCTTCCGCGAAGGCTCCGGCACAGAAAACGCACGGATTGCCGGCAAACGCCCGAAACCGCAGGAACCGGCTTTCCCGTTTTCGAACGCCGGAATATCCAACCGTACAGACCTCAAACCAAACAAACTTCACAGAACGCAGCCCCGATTTCGGGATGCAAAATCCGCGTATCCGGACATTATTTTTCGGAAAAATACTCGATCGCCTGCGCAAACGGCACCGGTTCGGAAGAGGAATCGGCCAGGCATTTCACGTTCATGACGCCCGAGAGCAATTCGTTCCCGCCGATGACGGCGACATATTCCGCCCCGATTTTATCCGCGAATTTGAACTGCGCCTTGACCGACCGTTCCATGTGATCGGTCTCCGCGGAAATCCCCGCGTTCCGGAGGGTTTCCGCCAGTGCAAAAGCCTTCTTCCGGCACTCCGCGTCCAGTCCCGCCAGATACACCTTGGGGCCTTTCGGCGCGGGCGGCTTCGTGCCCGCCGCTTCCATCACCATCAGCAATCGCTCGATTCCCGCGGCAAATCCGACGGCGGGGGTCGGCGCGCCGCCGATCTCCTCGATGAGCCCGTCGTATCTTCCGCCGCCGCAGACCGTTCCCTGCGCGCCGATGTCCTCGGACACGAACTCGAACACGGTACGGGTATAGTAGTCGAGACCCCGGACGATTCGCGGATCGATTTCGTAACCGATCCCCGCGAGATCGAGATACCCTTTCAGCGCTTCAAAGTGTTCGCGGCACTCAGGACAGAGATAATCGAGAATCACGGGGGCGTCGCGATTAATCTTTTTACAGGATTCCTCTTTGCAATCCAAAAGGCGCAGCGGATTTTTTTCGTAGCGCGCCCGGCAATCGGGGCAGAGCTCTTCCAGATGCGGCGCGAAATATTCTTTCAGCGCTTTGTTATAAGCGGCGCGACACTGAGGACAGCCGATCGAGTTGATGTGCAGTTTCACTCTGATTCCCAGCCGTCTGAGCAGAGAATCGGCGAGAGAAATGACCTCCGCGTCCGCGTCCGCGCCTTTGGCGCCGAACACTTCGACGCCGAACTGATGAAATTCCCTCAGCCGGCCCGCCTGGGGACGTTCGTAGCGGAACGCGGGAATGATATAGTACATCTTCACGGGCTGTGCCCCGCCCGCCAGCCCGTTTTCGATATAGGAGCGCGCCGCGCCCGCCGTGCCTTCCGGTTTCAGGGTGATCGACCGGTCTCCTTTATCGCGGAACGTATACATTTCCTTGGTGACGATGTCGGTCGTGTCCCCCACGCCGCGCAGGAACAGCTCCGTGTGCTCGAATACGGGCGTGCGGATCTCTTTCAGATTGTACAGCTTCGCCACTTCCCGGGCGATTCCCTCCACATACTGCCATTGATAGGAATCCCCGGGCAGAACGTCCTTTGTCCCTTTGGGTATATTGATCATCTTTTTTACCTTCTCTGCTTGCAAAATTTTATCCGGCCTGCCGTGCTCCCGTCAGGCGGTCTGTCCGAAAGTCCTTCCGGAAGTCTGTCCGGGGACAAACAGGCATTCATCGCTCCCCTGCCCCGCCGAAACCGTTCCGATCCGGCCTGCCGGGAACGCAACGGTCAGAGGACATATTTTTTCAGATCGCGGTCGCCCGTGAGCTTACTGAGATGTTCGTCGACATACTGGCCGTTGATGGTCAGCGAAACGGTGGGATAATCTCCCCCGCCCGCATTGAAGGAAATATCTTCGAGAAGATATTCCATAACGGTGTGCAGGCGCCGCGCGCCGATGTCCTCGCTGGTGGCGTTGAGGTCCACGGAAATCTCCGCAATCCGCTCGATTGCGTCGGGCGTGAAATGCAGGTCGATATGATCGACGCCGAGCAGCTGGGCATACTGGAAGGTCAGCGAGTTTTCCGTCTCCGTAAGGATCCGGACAAAATCCTCTTTTTTGAGGCTGTGCAGTTCCACCGAGACGGGGAAACGGCCCTGCAATTCGGGAATCAGGTCCTCGATGGCGGAGACGTGGAAAGCGCCCGCCGCAATAAAGAGAATGAAATCCGTTTTGAGCGGCCCGTATTTCGTGACGACGGTGGAGCCTTCGACGATGGGCAGAATATCTCTCTGTACCCCTTCGCGGGACACGTCCGCGCCGTTGCGTTCGCCCTTGCCCGCAATCTTGTCGATCTCGTCGATAAACACGATGCCGTCGTTTTCGGCGCGGTAGAGCGCTTCCGCCTTCACGGCGTCCTCGTCCACGAGCTTGGACGCTTCCTCTTCGAGCGCGATCTGCATCGCTTCGCGGACGGTGAGTTTGCGCTTTTTCTTCTTTTCCTTGAAAATATCGCCGAAGATATTCCCGATGCTGATGGCGGCGCCGCCGGGCACCAGTTCCATCGCCTGCGGAACGTCCTGCACGTCCATTTCCACCACTAAGTTGTCATAGGCGCCCTTCCGGAGTCCGTCGAGAAGATTCGCCTCGAACAGTTCTTTGGGCGTCTCTCCGCGGTCCTCTTTTTTCACTTCGGCCAGGATCCGCAGAATTCGCTTCTCCGCCGCCGCGGTGGCCTTCGACTTCACCTCTTCCTCTTTTTCCGTCTTGACCAGACGATAAGCGCACTCCGCAAGATCGCGGATCATGCCTTCGACGTCCTTCCCGACGTAGCCCACCTCGGTGTATTTGGTCGCCTCCACTTTCACGAACGGAGCCTTGACCAGCTTGGCAAGCCGCCTTGCAATCTCCGTTTTGCCCACGCCCGTCGGCCCCTTCATGATGATGTTCTTGGGCGTGATTTCCTCCCGCACTTCGGGCGGGAGCTGAGCGCGGCGATAGCGGTTTCTCAGCGCGATGGCCACCGCTTTTTTCGCCTCGTCCTGGCCGATGATGTATTTATCCAGCTGATTTACGATCTGTTTGGGGGACAAATCCATATTCACTCATCCTCCTTCTGTTCTTTCGCCTTCGCGGCGCGGACGCGCTTTTTCTCCGCGCAGTCTTCCGCGGCCGGCTCCGGCCCGCATTCCGGCGCTTTCCCCACCGTTTCGCAACGGATATTGTCGTTGGTGTACACGCAGATTTCCGAAGCGATTTTCAGCGCCTTTCTCGCAATCTCCTCCGCGCCGTAATCCGTTTCCGCATACAGCGCGCGCGCCGCCGCCAGCGCGTAATTGCCGCCGCTGCCGATCGCGCAGATCCCGCCGTCCGGCTCGATCACTTCGCCCGTGCCGGAGATGATGAGCAGCGTGTTCTCGTCCGCCGTAATCATCATGGCGTCCAGTTTCCGGCCGATTTTATCGCTCCGCCACAGATCCGCCAGCTCCACCGCCGAACGCATGAGATTGCCCGCAAATTTGTTGAGCATCCCCTCGAAACGCTCGGACAGGGAAAAAGCGTCGGTCACGGAGCCGGCAAAGCCTAAAATCACTTTGCCGCCGTAAATCCGCCGCACTTTGATCGCCGAATTTTTGAATATCACCGATTCGCCCATCGTGACCTGGCCGTCGCCGGCAATCGCCGTGACGCCGTTTCGTTTCACCGCGCAAATCGTCGTACCTCTGAATTCCGTCATAACTACCTCTCGTATCCTTTTCAGAATTTTGCAGAAAACAGCCTTTATTTCTATTCTCGTTTTTTATTCCTGCGGCACAGAGGAATTTTCCCGTATGCCCTCTTCGCCGAGAATTTCCCGCATGGCAGCCAGCGACCGCTCCGCCAAAGCGCGGTATCTCTCCCGTTTGTCCCGGATGCGCTCCGCGAGCGGCGCGAGAATGCCGAAATTGGCGTTCATCGGCTGAAAATCCTTGTTCGGCGTGGAAATGTACGTTTCCAGCGCCCCGCAGATCGTCCGGTCGTCAAAGACACGGGCCGGCCGGCCGAGAATTTTATCCGCCAGATGCACCGCCGCCAGAAGTCCGCTTGCCGCGCTTTCGACATACCCCTCGACGCCCGTCATCTGGCCCGCAAAATAAAGGTTCCCATTATTCTTAACCGAAAAATCACGCCTTAAAACATCGGGCGACTGAATATAGGTGTTCCGGTGCATGACGCCATAGCGGAGGAATTCCGCGTTT
>DVMZ01000103.1 GCA_018714725.1 Candidatus Scatosoma pullistercoris | reverse complement strand
GCGGTCGGCGCCTTGACCGTCCGGAGCGGAAAACGCAGAAAATGACAAACGCGCCGACAATCGAAACCGGAGCGGGAAGGACCGGGAACGGAAGCCCGCAATCCGGAGCGTAGTTCGGCGAGAAAATACAGTACAGAACGGATCAGACGGTGAAAAAGCGCCGGATCCGATGACAGATAAAATAAAAAGGAAGGAGCAGGATATGAGCAGAAAACGGTTTCAGATAGCGGCTTGCGCGCTGGTGGCGCTGTTTGCGGCGTCCGCGTTTGCCGGCTGCGGCGGAAGCGGAGACAGCAGTACCGGCGGGGACGGAAGCAGCGAGTCTGCCGGCGGAGAAAGCATTGACATCAGCGATTTTCCGCTGTATGAGGAGGATTACGATTCAATCATGTATACGGAGGAGGAGTACAAAGAAAAGATGTCCCGGCCGTATTGGTACGGCAACATCATGTACAACGAGCTGACGTTGCCCATTCAGTACGAAAACGGCGAAGCGTATGCCAAGCTGGAATATACGCCGCTGAAAGTGATCAACGTGCTCGATCAGAAGCTGAAGACGACGTATGCGGAAGGGACGGACTACGTTGTGGACGCGGAGAACAAGCGGTTGGTCATTCCGCAGGGCTCTTCCGTTCCGCTGATTTCGGAAACCGCCGATTCGGGCGTCAACGTCCCCGACGGATACGAGCTTTCGGATACGCCCGACAATTACACCAAATACACGATCTGGGATCTGGGAAGCGGCCCGTTCGTCTACACGGAATCCAGCCTGTTTTACGGAAAATATCTTTCGGTGACCTATGCGTATGACCTTTCCGAACTGCCTGCGGGGGTGTTCAATACTTACGATCCGGACATGCTCACGAAGGTGCGCCAAAAGCTGGAAGCGGGCGAGGACATCAGCCTGGCTGTGATCGGGGACAGCATTACGGAAGGCAGCTCTTCGACGGGGGACAGCCTGAAAGTGGACCCCCGTACCCCCGGATATACGAGACAGCTGAAAGAGGAGATAGAGCGGGTTTACGGCGTGAGCGTGACTTATACCAATTCCGCGAAGGGCGGCACGAAGAGCGAATGGCCGCTTTCTGCGGCGGGCGCGATGGCGTTGCAGCATGCAAAGGACGCAAAACCCGATCTCTGTGTGATCGCGTACGGCATGAACGACGGAACGGGCGGCGTGCTGCCGTTTGAATACCAGATGAACATCGAATCCATCATGGCGCAGATCAAAGTGGCTTCGCCCGAATGCGAGTTCATTCTCGTCAACACCTTCCCCTGCAATCCGCTCTATGAGAGAGAACCGGGTATTTTTGACGAATACCTCAAAAAGCTGGAGGGAATTGCGGAAAAATATGACGACGGTTCGGTGAAGGTCATCGATATGCTGAAAGTGGGCAACTATTTCCTGGAAACCAAGAAATACTGCGAAATTTCTTCCAGCAACGTCAATCATCCCAACGACTTTATGCACCGCGTATATGCGATGAACGTCATGACCGCAATCTGCGATTATAAAAATATCGGGAAATAACAGTTCAGAAAAAGGAGGCAATCAAGATGAAGAAAGCAATCAGAAGTTTTTCGTGCGCGCTCGCCCTGGCGCTGACGGCGGGGATGTTTGCGGCCTGTGGGGAGTATAAGCGCCCGGACAGCGGCAATGAAGTGACCAAGACGGATTATACGATCAATTTCAACCTGCCCGCCACGACGAAGGCGGAAATCAAAGTGATCATCCCCGACAAAGAAACGGAAAAGAAGATCATCGACGCGGCGATCGAGGGATTCAATCAGAAGTACCCCCTCATCACAGTGACGAAGAACTATCTCACCATCGATTCCTACAATACCACCATTCAGCGTCAGTCCCAGGCAGGATCTCTTGCGGAAGTCATCTGGTGCAATTCCACCAATTATTACTATCTTGTCAGCAACAGCATTGCGCTCAACCTGGACGAATTCTATGAACAGGGCGAAGCGGCGGGACAGTTCGATTACGACGCGGATTTCACGTCCGATTTCAGAAAATCGGGGACGTTTGACGGCGTTCCCTATGCGGTGCCCCGTTCCATCGACTCGGTGGTCACCTTCTACAATAAGGACGTTCTGACGAAAGCGGGCGTCGATCTCAATCCCGAGACCACGGTGGTCAAAAACGGCTGGACCTGGGAGGATTTCCTGTCCGTCTGCAAGCAGGTGCGCGCTTATTATGTGCGGGAAGGCAAAACCAATTTCTATCCGCTGGACGCCAACCTCGGCTGGGAGGCCGTGTCCTGGCCGATCATCAAGAGCCTGGGCGGCGATATGATCAACGAAGAAGGGGAATTTGCCCTGACGGAAGAAGTGGCCGGAAAAGTGTATGATTTCGTGCAGGATCTTGTGGAAAACGACATCATTCCCGGCGCGGGCGAGAAAAACGGCACCAGTTTTGAAAGCGCTCCCACGCCCCCTTCCGAAGAGCCTTCCGGGGGACTGTTGTTCCAGTCCACCACGATCGATCATTATGAAACGATGGAGAATCTGAAAGGAAAATTCGATATTGTTTCCTTCCCCCTGATCAACGGAGAAAACGCTTCCATCGGTTACGGCTTTGCGGGGTATGCCCTCAATGCGGCGGCCGTGAAGGATCAGACCAAGCTTGACGCGGCGGCGGCCTTTGTCAATTATCTCATCAGTTACGACGGACAGCAGAAAGTGGCGAAAGACGGCGGTCTCACTCTTCCTTCCGGACGTACCGACCTCTCCGCCGAAACCCCGGACGCCAACTGGCACGGAACTTACGGAAGCCGGTTTAATGTGTCCGCGTATACATACGGTTCCGAATACAAAGTGACGCAGGATTTCTTCGGCTATGTGAATCCCACGTTCAGCACCAAGCTGATAAGCGCCATGAACACGTATGTCAATTCGTACTGTATTCGCGAATCGAAGGACAGAGCGTACACGATGTTCAAGGGAGCAGTGGAAGATGTATTCAACAGTGTCGTCCAATGAGGAAACGAAATCTGCCTCTCCCGCCCCCCGGGCGGGAAAGGAAGACAAGCTGCTCCGGCTGAAAAAGTTCTGGAAGCGGAATCGGGAGGGCTGGATGTTCGTCCTGCCCCTCGTCATCGGCCTCGGTGTCTTTACCCTGTATCCGATGATTCAGTCGCTGATCTGGTCTTTCTTCAACTATACGGGCGGGATTTACTACTATCCCGTGGGCTTCGGAAATTATATTCACATTTTCACCAAGGACCCCGAGTTCTGGAAAGTGGTGGGGAACACCTGTTTCTATGCGTTCTGCAGCGTGCCGATCGTGCTCGTCAG
>DVMZ01000010.1 GCA_018714725.1 Candidatus Scatosoma pullistercoris | reverse complement strand
TTTTCAGGGTTCGGAAGCGGCTGCGCCGGGTGCCTTGCGGCAAGGATTCCGCGGGCTCCGCCCTGCACCCGCAAGGGACATCGTCCCTTGACCCGGGATTGCGCAAGCCGTCCGGCTTGCTTTATGGAGTTCGGTTACGCCTGGCGGCGGGGATTGCCTGCCGGCAATAAATAACGCAAGCCGTCCGGCTTGCTTTTCAGGGTTCGGAAGCGGCTGCGCCGGGTGCCTTGCGGCAAGGATTCCGCGGGCTCCGCCCTGCACCTGCAAGGGGCTTGCCCCTTGACCCGCGGTTACAGACAGTCGGAAAAACGTAGAGGCAAAAAGTTCCCCGCCGGCGTCGCCGGCGGGGAGAGATTATATACAATTATGCGGATTTTTTCTTATAAATCAACCGGGGCTTTGCGCCGTCCGTCAGACATTCCTTGGTGATGACCACTTCTTCCACGTCGTCCTCGGACGGGATCTGATACATCACGTCCGTCATCAGTCCTTCAATGATGGTCCGAAGGCCCCGCGCGCCCGTTTTCAAACGGATCGCCGTCTGCGCAATCTCACGCACCGCGTCCTCCTCCACCGTCAGCTTCACGCCGTCAAAACCGACCAGTTTCTGGTATTGTTTGATAATCGCGTTCTTCGGCTCGGTCAGAATCTTGACCAGCGCGTCCTCGCCCAACGGGTCGAGATTGACCACGATCGGAAGCCGGCCCACAAACTCCGGAATCAGCCCGAATTTCGTAAGGTCCTGAGGCTTCACGTCGTCGAGCACCGAATAATCCACTTCGTCCGAGCCCAGCTTCACCTTCCCGCCGAATCCCAGCGTGGTGTCGTCCTTTCTCGACGCGACGATTTTATCCAGCCCGACAAACGCGCCGCCGCAGATAAACAGGATATTGGTCGTATCGATGCGCAGACATTCCTGCTGCGGGTGCTTTCTGCCGCCCTGCGGGGGCACGGAAGCCACCGTGCTCTCGATGATTTTCAGAAGCGCCTGCTGCACTCCCTCGCCCGATACGTCGCGCGTGATCGAGACGTTTTCGCTCTTGCGCGCGATCTTGTCGATTTCGTCGATATAGATGATCCCCCGCTGCGCGCGCTCGATGTCATAGTCGGCATTCTGAATGAGTTTGAGCAGAATATTCTCCACGTCCTCGCCGACGTACCCCGCCTCCGTGAGCGTGGTGGCGTCGCTGGTCGCAAACGGCACGTTGAGAATTTTCGCCAGCGTCCGCGCGAGCAACGTCTTGCCGCAGCCCGTGGGCCCCAGCAGAAGAATATTGCTCTTTTCGATCTCCACTCCGTCGTCCGCCTTTTTGGCTTTCAGAAGAGAATTGATGCGCTTGTAATGATTGTACACCGCGACGGAAAGCACTTTTTTCGCCTTGTCCTGGCCGACGATGTATTTGTCCAGTTCTTCCTTGATTTCGGCGGGCTTTTTCAAAGGCACTTCGACGGCTTTATCCTTTTCGTTGGTCTCGTCCACCATCGCCTTGCAGATCTCGACGCAGTCGTCGCAGATGAACACGCCGTCCGGCCCCGCAATCAGCCGCCGCACTTCGTCTTTCGATTTTCCGCAGAAAGAACAATGCTGTTCGTATTTTTCCATAGTCACACTCCCAAAAATCGCATTTGGTCCCGGCTCGCGCCCGGTGAACCCGTTTGCTCCGGTTGAAAAATCTCGCGCAAAGCCCCGGCCGGGGACGTCGCGCGAGAATATTTTCGTATGTCCGTATCGCCCGCCGCCTCAGTTCCCGCCCAAAAACCGGGCGGAAAATGTTCAGCGTCTGACAAATACTTTATCGATAAGTCCGTAAATCCGCGCCTCTTCCGCCGACATGTAGTTGTCGCGGTCGGTGTCCCGTTCGATCGTGGCGAGGTCTTTGCCCGTGTTCTCGGAGAGAATGCGGTTCATCTTCGCCTTGGTGCGAAGTATGTGCTCCGCCTGAATCTTGATATCGCTCGCCTGGCCCTGAGCGCCGCCCAGAGGCTGGTGAATCATGATCTCCGAATTGGGCAGGGCAAACCGTTTGCCCTTCGTCCCGCTGGACAGAAGGAAGGCACCCATGGAAGCGGCGAGGCCGATACAGATGGTGGAAACGTCGCACTTGACGTAGTTCATCGTATCGTAGATTGCCATGCCCGCCGAAACGGAGCCGCCCGGGGAATTGATATACAGATTGATGTCTTTTCCCGGTTCCTTCCCTTCGAGGTAGATGAGCTGCGCGACGACCGTATTCGCCACCGCGTCGTCAATCTCCCCGCTCAGAAAGACGATTCTGTCCTCCAACAGCCGGGAATAGAGGTCGTACGAGCGCTCGCCCGTACTCGTCCGTTCCACAACGTAGGGAATCAGAATATTTTTTTCGTTCATTCCTTATTTTCCTCCACATACATTTCGTTGTTCGCTTTGAGGAAGTCGAACAACTTGGTGACGACGATGTCGCTCCGGATATAATCGTACTGTCTGGGATCCATGGTCTTTTTGTATTCTTCCGCCGTCTTGTCTACGGAAGCGGCCTGTTCGGCGATCTTCGCCTCCACTTCCTCTTCGGTGGCTTCGATCTTCTCGTCCTTGATGAGCTTGGAAATCACCAGCTGATTGAGCACGTCCTTTCTCGCCTGCTCCTCGTAATTCTTTCTGAAATCGGCCATGGACACCTTGATGAAATCGAGGTAATCCTGCAGTTTCAGACCCTGATACATCAGCTGATATTCAAACTTCTGCACGAGTCCGTCCACTTCGCGGTCGATCATCGCCTGCGGGATTTCCGCTTCGGCGGTGGCGGTGATAGCGTCGAGAATGCTGTTCTCCGTCGCGTCGATCGAATTCTTTTCCGCTTGTTTTCCGAGGCGTTCTCTGACCTTCGCCTTATAGGCTTCCACCGTCTCGCTGCCCGTCGCGTCCTTGATGAAAGCGTCGGTGAGCTCGGGCAGTTCCTTGCCCTGCAGCGAATTGAGCGTCACGGCAAACACCGCGTCCTTGCCCTTGAGGTTCTCCGCCTGATAATTGTCGGGGAATTTCACGTTGACGTCCTTCTTCTCCCCGATCTTCATGCCGATGACCTGATCTTCAAAGCCGGGAATAAACTGTCCGCTGCCCAGCGTCAGATCGAATTTCTCCGCTTCGCCGCCGTCGAACTTGACGCCGTCCACCGTGCCGACGAAATCGATGTTGGCGATGTCGCCCTTCTCCGCCGCACGATCGGTGACGGGAATTTTACGGGCGTTGCGCTCGCGCAGGCGCTGAAGGTCGGCGTCGACGTCGGCATCCTTTACAGTATACGCAAACTCCCTGATTTTCATACCTTTGTAGCAACCGATCTTGACGTCGGGCCGGACGGGCGTCACGGCCGTCAGCACCACTTTATCGTCGGAAATGTCCTCGACGGAAAGCTCGGGATCGCCCACCGCCGTGAATTCCTCGGCCTTCTCTTCGAGAATTTTTCCGTAATTTTCGGAGAAGAGAATGTTCAGCCCCTCTTCGTAGAATACGCCCTTTCCGTAAGCGTGCTCGATGACGTTCCGGGGCGCCTTGCCCTTGCGGAAACCGTTGACGGCAAATCTGCCCCTCGTTTTCAGATACGCCTTGTTGATGGCGTCTTTCCATTCGTTTCCGTCAAATTCCATGGTGATTTTCACCGTGCTCTTTTCAGCCGCTTCTGTTGTGTACTTCATACTATGATTTCTCCTAAAAAATCCTAAAAATACTTCTTCTTTTTCCGGCGGTTCCGCCCGGACAATTTCCGGAAGCCCGCCCGACGGCTTCTCCGCCGTGCAAGCTACATTTTATCATATTCTTCCGAGAAAAGAAAGCATTTTCGTTTACAATTTCCGAATTTTAAGCTATAATTTATAAAAAATCCCCGTCCGGGTAAATTTTTTCGACTCCGTTCGCGCCCCTTCGCGCTTCTCTCTTCCCGCCCGGACTTTTACGCCCGGATTCCGGACCCGTTCCGGACTGATTAAGGATTGCCTCGGGATTGATTCCGCCCCGGCCGGTCAAGTTGCCGGAGCACCGGGCTGTTTCTGTCCCCTGCCTGTCTGAATCTCCCCCGGGCCTCAGAACGACGGGAACGGCCGGCCTGCGGCCGCCGCGTCCGGCCAAAACCGGGAGGGAAAGTAAGCAACGGCAAGAAACGGCAAGAAACAGGAAGAACGTAAAAATTTCTTTTCCCGACCAAGGAGAACGACGATGCCTCAGGATTCCTTCCATATCCGCCGATCGGCGGCAGAACTCGACGCCCTGCTCACGGGCGGCAAAATCAACCGCATTTCGCAGGCGGACAAAGACGAGGTTACCTTTATAATATACACCGGAAAGACGACGGTTAAACTCGTTCTCAGCACGGACGCGTCCAACGCCCGCGTCTGCCTTTCGCGCGAGGAGAAAGAACCCGCGCCCGTCGCGCCCAATTTCTGCATGCTCCTCAGAAAGCACCTGCTCGGCGCGGAAATTCTCTCCGTCTCCCAGCACGATTTCGAGCGGATCGTGGAAATCCGCATGCTCTGCACCAGCGATTTCTCCCGCGCGGAACGCACGCTCGTCTGCGAGCTCATGGGCAAATACTCCAACCTCATCCTCGTCGAAAACGGGCTGATTGCGGGCGCTTTGAAAACCGCATCTCTCGAGACCAACGCCCGCCGCATTCTCTTTCCGGGCGCGAAATACGAATACCCCGCCCCGCAGGACAAACTTTCCCCTTTCGACGCCGAGGGGCTCCGCGCCCGCACCCAAGCCTTTCTCGCTTCGCATGAGGGCGGGGACGAAGAGGACTACGCCCGCTTCCTCTTTGAAAACGTCGCGGGGCTCGCCCTGCCCACCGCGCGCGAACTTCTGCGCCGTCGCCCGGCCGGCACCCCCGTCTGGGAATTTGTCGGCAATTTCTGTTCGTCCTGCCCCTCAGAACCCTGTCTCGTGACGGACACCGGCACGAAAGAGGGCGCCCCGCGCGACTTTTTCGCCTTTCCCGTGCCCGGCGGCATTCCCATGCCCTCCTTAAACGCAGCCGAGGACGAATATTACTACCGCAAGGAAACCCGCCGCGACTTCGAGGATCAGAAACGCCGCCTGGAATCGGCGGTGCGCGCCCTCCGCAAAAAACAGCAGAAAAAATTGCAGGACACCCTCGACCGGCTTTCCGACTGCGAGTCCATGGAAACCCTCCGCGTCAAAGGCGAACTGCTCACCGCCAATCTCCACCGCATCCCGAAGGGCAGCGCGGAAATAGAAACGGAAAACTGGTACGATCCGGACTGCGCCCCCGTGCGCATCCCGCTCGATCCCCGGCTCACGCCCGCGCAGAACGCGCAGAAATATTTCAAGGCCTACGCCAAGCAGAAACGCACCCGGGAAGCGCTGACGCCCCGCCTCGCCGAGGAGCGGGAAGAAATCGCCTATACGGACAGCGTCGCCGCTTCCCTGGCCCTCGCGGAGACGAAAACCGACCTCAAAGAAATCCGCGACGAACTCGTCTCCCTCGGCCTCGTGAAAGCCCCCAAAGCGCGGGTGGGCGGCAAAAAACAACCCGCCGTACCCTTCCGCGAATACCGCTTCCAATCCTTCCGCATTCTCTCGGGCCGGAACAATTTGCAAAACGACCGGCTTTTGAAAAGCTGTTCTCCTTCCGACGTCTGGCTGCACGCGCAAAAATACCATTCCACGCACGTCGTGATCGTGACGGAAGGCAGGCAGGTAAGCGATGAAGTGCTTCTCTTTGCCGCAGAAGTGTGCGCTTATTATTCGGACGGCCGCGCGGGCGGCAAAGTGCCCGTGGACTGGTGCGAGCGCAAATTCGTGCGCAAGCCTCCCAGATCCCGGGCGGGATTCGTAACGTACACCGACTACAAAACCCTGCTGGTCGAGCCGGACAAACACGAATCCTTCCTTTCCGCCGAATAAACCGCCCTTTGCCTTTTTGTTTTCTGCTCCGCCCCCTTGTCCGCGCTTTGTCCTCTCCCTCCCTTTTGTCCTTTGTCTGCCGTAATCTCTTCCCTGCCCGCCTCCTTTCCCCTTTTATCCGCCCGCTTTCTCCTCCCGTGCTCTTTTCTCTTCCCGGGAAAATCCGCGAAAAAATTCAATGTTGACAAATTTTCCATTTTATGGTATAATTATAACACTGAAAAGTACGATACCCGATCAACTTGCACAGGGACCAATCCTGCGTGCCGGAGAAACGCACATTTTGCAGAGCCGTTCCGTAAATCGGGAACATTTATAAAATTGTAAGGAGGAAAAAATGAAAGGAAAGAAACTTTATCTTCTGGCGGCAGCGGCGATGGCCGCGGTCTCCCTGTTCCCCCTTTCCGCCTGTCAGGACAAAGACCCCGTCGAACAGGACCGGAAAACCGAGGAAGGCGGCATAAACGTTCAGCCTTATTCGCCCGTGATAAGTATGGCGATCGGAACAAGAATCAGCGCGAATTTTGAGGGCTGTTCGATCACGATCACTTCCCAATCGGGAACGGGGTGGTTGTATCTCAATCAGTTCCAGGAGGAAACCTGTACGGACTGGGAACGGCTTCCCGTCTATCACGAAAGCCAATACTTCACACAAAAAAAGGCCGCTTCCGAAGAGATGCCCGTTCACTTTGAAAACAACGCGTATGTGGAATGGCTGTCGGTGGAACCCGCCAATGGAACGCTGCCCACCGTAGAGGACTACGTCGTCATCACCACAGAGAAAGGGGAACACATCACGGGCTACGCCGTCATCTACATTTATCAGGAAGGCGTCGGTTCCACCCCCACGGTCATCGCCGACAAGGAATTTCCCATGACGGACGGGGAATATCAGGACATCGACGAGGAATGGCTGGACAATCGCATTCAGTCGGTCATCGACGAACACAAAGCCATGCTTTCGGCGGAAATCGAAGGCGCCACGGAAACCGGAAACTGACGTTCATACCGAGGATTTTCAAGACGAGAACTGACGTTCATACCGGAAACAAATCTTCAAAACGGGAACTTTATGCCGCGCCCGGACTTTTGTCCGGGCGCGGCATAGTCTTTTTCAACAAAAACCTGTTGTCGGAAAGCAATCTCCTACCGTCCGCCGGAGTTTGTCCCGCACCGCGGACGGAGCGGCGACGGCGTCCCGGGCAGAGCGGCCCGTTTACCGGAAACGGAAAGACCAGTACTGCGGAAATTTTCCCGTCGCCGCCGCGACGGACAGCATCACCAGCCAGTCGGCGGCAAGCAGGATTCCGCCCGCGGCGGCCGTCGCCGCCGCGGGCGCGTCGGGAATCCGATCGACCAGCCGCACGGCGGGAAAAAAAGCGAAGCGCATCAAAAGGAAAATGCCCGCCGTGAACGCCGCCGCGGTGGGAACGCTGGTATACCGGGTGATGTGCAGGGGAATGGACGTATAATTCCAGCCCTTGATTCCGAACGCTTTTTCAAAGAACAGCCCCGTCGCCATTTCCGAAATGAGAATCAATAAAAAGAGAGTCGCCGCATACAGCGCGCCCCGAAACGCCCCTCTTTTGCGCCCGGTTCCGGGAAACACGGGCTTTCCCCCGATCCGCATTTCGGAAGGAGTTCCCAGCAACGCATAGATCGCAAAAAATCCCGCGCCGTACACCGGAATAAAGGGGAGAAGCTGGTGGCGGGAATCAAATACGCCCGCCGCAATCAGGCGGAAGAGATTTTCCACCCACCAGCCGAGAAACGCCGCGGCATACGAAAGGATCAACAATGTCGAAAGCCGCACTCCGAAAATTGTTTTCGCCGTTTTTGAGCCGCACGCCGCTTCCCTTGTCTCGCCCTTTACCGCGCCTTTTGCCGCGCTTTCTGCGCCATTTTTCGCCCCGCGCGGCGCTTCGATAGTTTCCGGTACGCTTTCCCGGTTCTTTGTTTTTCCGACGGACATCTTCTCCCGCTTTGGAGCGCTCTTTGTCCCGCCGGCCCCGTTTTTCGCTGTTGCCGCCGTTGCCCTCTTTTCCGGGCGGTAACTTTCCGACGGTTGCGGCTCCGCCCCGAGTTGCACGCTCCTTCCTTTTTTCCCCGACTTTCCCCTGCCTTCCGCCTTTCCCGGTGTACGCATGTTTCCTCCCGTCGCCCGCCCCTCCGGCAAAAGGCCGGAGGGGCGGGCCGTCACGGTATCAGTATCCGAAAAAAAGACGGAAATTATAAGTCCGGCTTACAAAGCGCGCCCTGTTCCCGCAAGCCGGCAAGCGCGGCCGCTTTCTGCCCGCCCGGTTTGCTCTCCCGTCCGGGAAAAGTTTCCGCTCTCGCCGCCAGACGGCCGCAGGCCCTGCCCCTTCCGTCTGCCGCAATTCCGCTCCCTTCTCCGCGCGGCTCGGGGGGCCGCTCTCGACGCTTTCTTCCGGAGATTTATCCGAAAAATTGCGTTCGTTGCTTCCCTGCCCCGTTCTTCCGCCGTCACAGGAGATCGTTACAGGCAGATCGGCCCTTCAGGTTATCCGAATCTTAAACGACCAATATTCGGGAAAACTGCCGTTGACCAGTCCCGAAACAATCATGATCAACCAATCCGCGGCGATGAGAACGCCGAGAACGAGCGCCAGGAGAAAGGCTGTCCGATCGGGAATCCGGTCGATGAGCTTCACCACGCGAGGAAAGACAAACTGCATCAGAAGAAAGATGCCCGCCGTGAACGCGGCCGTGGTGGGAATACTGGTATATTGCGTGATGTGCAGGGGAATGGAAGTATAGTTCCAGGCTTTCACCCCGAAAGCCTTTTCAAACAGCAATCCCATCCCCATTTCCCCGAATAAAATCAGGGAAAACAGCAACGCGCAGTAAATCACGCCGCGCAGCGCACGATTTCTTTTCGTCTGCGCGGGCAGAATCCGCTTTTTCAGCAGCCGCATTTCGGACGGAGTGCCGAACACGAAAAACATGACAAAAATCCCGAATCCGTAAGCGCCCAGAAAGGGCAGCAACTGGTGCCTCGAATCGAATACGCCCGCCGAAACCAGCCGGAAGATATTCTCCACCCACCAGCCGAGAAATGCCGCAAGGTAACAGATAAGAAAAAGCGTGCCGGCCCGCACTCCGAAAATCTGCCGCGCGCCCCGAGGCGTTCTCTTCCTCTCCGGCGCCCCCGCAACTGCGGCCGCAGCGCCTCTCCCCCGGCCATTTTTGCCCTCTTCTCCGCTTTTTCCGGCCGCGCCCCCGACGGCCGCACCCGGCGCCGAACCGCCCTCCGACAGCGCTTCTTCCCCCGCAATCCCCTGCCTTTTTTCCATTTCCTCTCCTCCCCTCCGAACGAACGGCCCTCTTTCCGTTGCCTCCGCCGGATACTTAACTTTACTTAACTATATTTACATATCAATTGATTATACCATACTTTCCGGGGAAAAGCAAGAGAACCCGGAAGAAAGTTGTGTGACAATCCGAAAAACCGCGTGAAAAAATTTATCATACGCACCTTTTTTCCGAAAAAAAAACGGAAAATTCCCAAACTGCGCCCGCGCCGGTGGATTTTGCTTGCTTTTTCCGCGGGATCGGCTATAATAGTAATCGCATTTTCGACAAGGAAGTTTCCCATGAAACACTCTGAGAAAAACACGGCCGCCGCAGAGAACTACCTCGGCACGGATTCCCCCTTTCGCGTGGTTTTGCGGCTGGCAATCCCCTCCATG
>DVMZ01000102.1 GCA_018714725.1 Candidatus Scatosoma pullistercoris | reverse complement strand
TGATCGAAGCGGGCGATAAGATTGCCGTGTGTATTTCGGGCGGAAAGGACAGCATGCTGATGGCGAAACTCATGCAGGAATTGCACCGGCACAGCGAAATTCCTTTCGAGCCCGTTTTTCTTGTCATGGACCCGGGATATAATGCCGAAAATCGCCGCCGGATCGAAGAGAACGCGGCGCTGCTGCACGTTCCCGTCACCGTTTTCGAGACGGATATTTTTGCTTCTACGGACGCCGTTGCCGCCGAGGCGCCCTGTTATCTTTGCGCGCGCATGCGTCGCGGACATCTGTATGCGAAAGCAAAGGAGTTGGGTTGCAACAAGATCGCCTTAGGACATCATAAGAGCGATGTTATCGAAACCACGCTGATGGGCATGTTGTACGGCGGTCAGATTCAGGGGATGTTGCCGCGGATCAAAAGCACCAATTTCGAGGGGATGGAACTTATCCGTCCGCTGTATTGCGTACTCGAAGAGGATATTCTGCGCTGGAAGGAGCACAACGGCCTGCAATTTATCGCCTGCGCCTGCCGGTTTACCGATTCGGTGGCGGGCGCGTCTGCCTTCTCCGCCCGCGCGCGCGTCAAAGCGCTGATTGCGGAGCTGAAACGGGAAAACCCGCATGTGGAAGACAATATCTTTCAGAGTATACACAACGTACAGCTGGACACGCTGGTCGCCTATAAGAGGCACGGAGTCCGCCATTCCTTCCTGGAAAATTTCGGGCCGGAGGAAATATAGAGTGGACGAAGCGGAAAAGTGGTGGAGAAGTCGTTTTGCCGAACTGGCGCAACGGGCTTATGAGAGGGGCAGGTATGCGTTTACGGAATTTTTATCGCCTGCGGAGCTCGGATATTTCTACAACGCGGAGCGGGAATATTCCTATGCGGGCACCCGTCTTTGGGGCGGGGCGGAGGAAACGGAACGCAAGATGATCCGGTTCGGAGATTGCGATTATGAAGAGGAATTTCCGATCGCGGCGCTGAAAATCGTGCCCGCCGGCGGGAAATTTCCGGAGCCGCTCACCCACCGGGACTATCTCGGCGCCCTCCTTTCTTTGGGAATCGAGCGAAACACGCTGGGGGACATTTTCGTTTCGGAAAAAGAGGCGTATGTGTATTGTCTCAGCCGCATTGCGCCGTTTGTGGAGGAAAATCTCCTCCGGGTGCGCCATACCGAGGTGAAGGCGACGCGCGCGGAAACGGCAGTGCCGGTAATGGCGGAAAAAGAAGACGGCTATTTCTTTTTGTCCTCGCTCCGCGCTGATTGCGCCGTGGCGGCGGTGTTCCGTCTTTCGCGGACGGACGCGGCGGCGTATTTTCAGGCGGAACGAGTGTTTATCAACGGCAGAGTGTGTGCCCGGCCTTCGCGGGAACTGGCGCCGGGAGACGGGGTTACCGTCCGCGGGAAGGGGCGGTTTACCTTGGCGGAGGTCGTCGGCGAAAGCCGCAAGGGAAGATTGCGGGTCCGGGTGCAGAAGGACGGGCGGCCCTCCGGGGCAAGTAGTGAGTAGTTGCCGCGGAAATGTCTGAAAGTCTTCCGGAATAAAATTCCCCGGGGATTCCCGGGGAAGCATGGATTAAATGGACTGAAAAAGATTTGCGAAGGGGAAAATCAGAAAGGGCAGAAAAGACGGCGGGGGATCAGTTCCTTTGCAGAAAGAGAATGTTGTTGAGCGAAAAGGCGGGGCAGGGATGAGGTCATAGACAAAAAGAGAGATCGACATAGAGCAGACGTTAAGAAGCGAAGCAGAAACAGAAAGGAAAAAACAGAAAGGAAAAACAGAAATAAGATTATGCGCATTATCCGTGCGGCGGGCGGAGATTTGCAAGATATAGCGGACGTCGAGGAGCACGATCTGACCGCATTATCCGCGCGCGGCGGACGGAGCTTTGCCCGACCATTTTTTGAAGCAGGCGCTGAAATAATTCTGATTGGAAAAGCCGAGAGAAAGGGCCGTTTCTTTGACCGAAAAGCCGTCGGCGAGCAGTTCTGCGGCGCGCTGCATGCGCAGGGCGTTATAATGGGCCATGGCGCCGCAACCGGAGTAGCGGCGGACGGTTTTTTCCAGCGCGGGGACGCTGAGATTGCACAGCCGCGCCAGCGTTTCCGCGTCGAGAGAGTCGCCGATTTTTTCTTCCATGACGGAAAGAATGCGGATATAATTTTCCGCGCTTCGGCTGACGTATTCCGGATTGGCGGCGTTCCGGCCGGACAGCGCGGCGAGCAGAAAGAGTTCCAGCCGTTTGACGACGGCGGAAGCAGCCGTTTCATTGCCCTCCCGGACCCGTTCCACATTGTTCCCTTCCAGCACGAAAGCGTTTTCCGCCGCTCGGAAAATCGATTGCAGCTCGCTGACCCGTTCGGGCGGGAGGGTGAATACGCGGGTCGGGAGTTCGGGCAGGACAGAGGCGCGGAAGGAAAAAATGATGGTTTCCGGTTCGGTGCCGCAATCCGACCAGATGGCGTGAAATTCGCCGGGAACGTGCAGAATCATCTGCCCGGCGGACAGGACGTAAACGTTTTTCCCCGCAGTGATTCCCGCTTTGCCGGCGGTGACGCACACCACTTCGGCAAAATCGTGCGTTTCGCCCTTGAAAGAGTAGCCTTCCGGGAAGCGGCGGCGGGAAAAGGTATACAGCGAGTCGATGGCCAGCGCGTTTCTGACGGGACATTCCCGATACAATCCGGTTTCCATGTCTGTCTCTCCGAAAAAAAGTATCAGATTTTATAGATATACGATAAAATAACGTATATCCGTTTGTTTTTCAATATGTTATAATTATAGCAGACGAAAGGGAAAAAGTCAACGGGCGGCCGAAAAATTTTTTGCCGGCGGAAGCGCAGGCAGGAGCCGGGTTTAGGCGGGACGAAAAACGGCCGGAATTCGACGAGAAGCCGATGCAAAGCGGAAGCCGGAAGGAACTTCGGCCGACGGCTTAGCGGCGCGGGCGCGCCCGGGCAGAAAAATTCGTCAGGAGGTTATCATTTCAACATGAAGACGACACTTGTGGTAATGGCGGCCGGAATGGGCAGCCGGTTCGGCGGGCTGAAACAGGCGGAACCCGTCACGCCCGACGGAAAAGGGATTCTCGATTTTTCCGTTTACGACGCGACGAAAGCGGGGTTTGACAAGACGGTTTTCATCGTCCGCGAGGACATGGAAGAGGATTTCAAGCGGCTGGTCGGCAATCGCATTGCAAAGCATGCGAAGGTGGAATATGTCTTGCAGGACATGAAGGATCTGCCTGCGGGCAGGACCAAGCCGTTCGGAACGGCGCACGCGATTCTCTGCTGTGCGGACGTCGTGAAAGAGCCGTTTGCCATCATCAATGCGGACGACTACTACGGACACAATGCGTTTTTCGATATTCAGAAACACCTTTCGCAGGCGAAGGACGGGGAATATGCGATGACGGCGTATCATCTGGGAAATACGCTCAGCAAAAACGGCACCGTTTCCCGCGGAATCTGCGAGACGGAAAACGGATATCTGAAAAAAGTGACCGAGGTCACCAAAATTTCTCCCGACGGGAGTTATGAAAAGGACGGAAAAACAGTGACGCTTCCGGCGGATACCCCCGTTTCGATGAACCTCTGGGGGCTTACGCCCGATATTTTCGGGATTCTCCGTAAGGAGTATCAGAAGTTCCTGGCGACGGCCAATCTCGCCAAGGACGAGTTCTTCATTCCCTCGGTTATTTCCAAGGCGCTGGAAGAGGGCAAGGCGACGGTGCGCGTATTCAGAAATGCGGATAAGTGGTACGGCATCACCTATCGCGAGGACCTCGCCGAAGTGAAAGAAGCCATCGGAGGATACGTACGTGACGGACTTTATGAAGGAATATAAAAGTGCGGCGGAGAGCTTCCGCCTGCAAGGAAAAGTAACCGATATACAGCCTTACGGAGAGGGGCACATCAATCTCACGCTTTTGGTCTGCACGACGGAAAAGCGGTACATCATGCAGAAGATGAACACTCACGTATTCCCCGATCCGGACAACCTGATGCGGAATATCTGTGCGGTCACCGAATACCTGCGTGCCAGCGGCGCGGAGACGCTCAACGTCGTGCCCACGCTGGAAGGGAAGCCTTTTCTCAAAGGAAAGGAATGTTACCGGGTGTATGATTTCATCGAAAACACCGTCACTTATCAGAAGGTGACGGATAAGAAAGTATTTTTCAATTCCGGAAAGGCCTTCGGGGAATTTCAGAATTGCCTGGCGGGATTCGACGCCTCGGTGCTGACGGAAACCATTCCCCATTTCCACGACACGCCCAAGCGGTTTGCGGATTTTCGCGCCGCGCTCGAAGCGGATGCGTTCGGCCGCGCGAAGGAGTGCCGGCCGGAAATCGATTTCTTCCTGTCCCATGCCGACACTTACGGGAAGGTGGCGGAGGGGCTGAAAGACGGCTCGGTTCCGCTGCGCGTCACCCATAACGATACCAAACTCAACAATATTCTGATGGACGCGGAAACCAACGAGGCGCGGGCCGTGATTGACCTCGACACCGTGATGCCCGGCTCCATGCTTTACGATTTCGGGGATTCCATCCGTTTCGGCGCTTCGACTGCCGCCGAGGACGAACAGGATCTCGATAAAGTGCATTTTGACATCTCGCTGTTCAAGGCGTATGCGGAAGGCTACTGCGGAGCGGTGAAGCCCAAAGTCACCCCTCGGGAAAAGCAGCTGTTTTCCTATGGTGCCTATCTGATGACGGCGGAGTGCGGTATGCGATTCCTGGCCGATTATCTGTCGGGAGACACTTATTTTGCCACCAAGTATCCCGGGCATAACCTCGTGCGTTGCCGGACGCAGGTGCGGCTCGCTTCGGAAATGGAGCGGAGTTTTCCGGAAATGGACGCCGTCGTTTCTGAAATTCTCGGATAAGCGATTGACTGAAATAAGTGCGAGCGCCGACCATTGGTCGGCGCTCGTCGCATACATGGATATGTGTCATTGAAAAATCAAAGATCGGACGGATCGATTTTCAGATTGAGGTAGTAGTAAACCTTGTCCCGTTCTCCGATTTCGCGCAGAATCCGGCAGGGATTGCCGACCGCAACGACGTTTGCGGGGAGGTCTTTTGTCACGACGCTGCCCGCGCCGACGACGGTGTTGTCTCCGATCGTAATCCCGGGCAGAATGATGGCGCCTGCGCCGATCCAGCAGTTTTTGCCGATCCGGACGGGAAGATTGAACTGATACACTTTTTCCCGCAGAACGGGCAGAATGGGGTGTCCCGCCGTGGCAATGGTCACGTTGGGGCCGATCATGGTGCTGTCGCCTACATAGATATGCGTGTCGTCCACAAGCGTGAGATTGAAATTTGCATAGACGTTTTTGCCGAAATGAACGAATTTTCCCGCCCAGTTTGCGTGGAGAGGCGGTTCGATATAACAGTTTTCACCGATTTCCGCAAACATTTCTTTCAACAGTTCCGCACGCTTTTCCGCCTGCAGAGGGCGGGTTGCGTTGTAGTCGCAGAGTTTTTCGAGGCACAGCGCCTGTTCGCGGACCAGGGTTTCGTCCACCGTGCTGTACGGTTTTCCGGAGTGAAGAGCGTCAAAAACAGACATAAGAGTTTTCCTTGCAAATATTTTGTCTATTTTTTTCGTATTTTTAAGGATCGCAGCCGCTGCGCCGTCGTCGGGCTCCGTCCGGCTTTTCGCGCGGGGCGCAGGCCTGAAAAACGCGATCCGGCGGGGTTGGCCGCATGGAGGGAGTCAATCGGAGCGCGGAGGCGGAACAGCCGGCTTTTCCGGCGCCGCGAACAGCCTGCAGCCTGCGGCGCGGTATTCTTCGATTTTCTCCTGAAGCCGGGAGACGGATACGCCGAACTTCCGGGAAAGGCACCCGATACAGAGGCATTGCACCGCATCCCGGCGTATGAGTTTCCTGGTCAGTCCGATTTCGTCATAAGAGAGAGCTGTTTCGCATTGAAAGCACTGCATGGTTATTATAGATTTACGATTTTCATGCGGTACACTTCGCAGGTGTGCGGGGCGAGAGAGGCGGACAGGGTAGCGTTGACCGAGCGAAGTTTGCGCCCGCTGTAAACTTCCGTACCTTCAAGAATTTTATTCTGGCGGAAAGAAATGCCGAGATCCGCTTCGGTCACCCAAAGGTCGGCGGGAGAATCGGAGAGATTGAAAAATCCGACGGCCAGATCGCCGTCTGCGAGATTGCGCACGATGATCGGGTAGTCGTCGTTGCCGCAGAACCGAATGATGTAAGGCCGGTTGCAGCGGGCGTCCTGATCGATGGCGAGAAGAGCGGGATTGGTCAGAATACGCTTGGTTTCCTCGTCCATATTGCGGATATCACAGCCGATCATCAGAGGGGAGCCGAAAAGGCACCAGGCGGCGAAATGCAGGCGGTATTCCTCTTGCGAACATCCTTTGATGCCGACGTGTCCCTTGCCGTTCATGCCTACGATCAGCATATCCATGTCGTTGAAACAATCCTTTCCTCCGAACGGAAGAATGGAATATTGCTGCTGAATCAGGGATTTCACCGATTCCCACGTGTCGAAGATATCTCCGGTAGAGCGCCACATATTGGCACCGGTGGTGCCGATCCATTCCGGGGTCTTGTCTGCGCCCCAGCTGCAACCGCTGAACAGGATATCCCGTCCGCAGGAAGCGAGGGCCAGGCCCATGCGGCGGTAGAGAAGCGCGCCTTCCGCTCCGGCGGGTTTGAAACAGTAATCATATTTCAGAAAATCGATGCCCCAGCCGGCGAAGGTTTCCGCATCGAGAAATTCCCGGTCAAAACTGGCGGGATAGCCGGCGCAGGTCATGGTGCCGCAACAGGAATACATGCCGAATTTGAGGCCCATTTCGTGGATACGGTCGGCGAGATATTTCATGCCGTGCGGAAATTTCTGCGGGTCGGGCGTCAGACGTCCGTCGGCGCCGCGTTCTTTCAGCGCCCAGCAGTCGTCGATGACCACATATTCGTAACCCGCGTCTTTCAGTCCCGAAGAGACAAGCGCTTTTGCGGAGTCGAGAATAAGTTCTTCCTGGATGTTCTGGGCAAAAGTGTTCCAGGTGTTCCAGCCCATGGGCGGCAGATTTTTGATCATGATCAATTCCCTCTCTTCATTTTTTCATGTTTTTTGTCCTTTTTTGCCGGACGATGTCAGTATAGCATATTACGCAAAAAAAGTCAATATTGTTTTGGCGCAAAAAAGCGGAAATTTGTCTGTCTTCAGAAAGTCGGTTCAGGGGTGCGGCATCGGAAAATTTTCGGCTTTTATTTCGGGGGGGGCGGAGCGGACTCAAAGAGTCGCGGAAACTTATTTTTTGGACGGCGGACGTAAGATGATGAAGAAGTCGGGCGATAAAAGAGAAAAATGCGGAAAAAATCCGGAAGGGGCGGATGCGGGCGCTCAGAATTTGACAAAAGCGCCGCGGTATGATATACTCGAATAAATGCGGAAAGAATTTCGCAACGGAAAATCGGGGAGGAAACCGGGATGAAAATTTATATTGCGGGAAGTCTGAACATGGATCTTGTGATCCGTGCGCCTTTTATGCCGGAAAACGGCGTCACCATCAGCGGGGAAGGGTTCATGACCAACCCCGGCGGCAAGGGCGCCAACCAGGCGGCGGCCGTCGGAAAGTTGGGCGGCAAAGCGTACATGGTGGGCTGTGTCGGCGAGGCATTTGGCGAAGAACTGAAACAGACGCTGAAAGGATACGGCGTGGATGTGGAGTATGTCGAAAAACTGACGGGGGTATCCAGCGGCATTGCCGTGATCGTGGTGGTGGACGGGGACAACCGGATCATTCTCGACGCGGGAGCTAACGGACAGGTGCGAGAAGAACTGATCGATCGCGCGCTGGAAAGTGCGACGGCGGGGGATTATCTCATCTGTCAGCTGGAAATTTCGCAGGAAATCGTGCGGTATGCGCTGGCAAAAGCCAAAGAAAAAGGGTTGGTCACCGTGCTCAATCCCGCGCCTGCGGCGAAACTCCTGCCGGGGATTCTGAAAAACTGCGACTACTTTATACCCAATCAGTCGGAAGCGGAATTCTATACCGGTATTTTTCCCAAGGACGAAGAATCTGCGCAGAGATGCGCGCAGGCGCTGGCGGCCAAGGGCGTCGGGAACGTCGTCGTCACGATGGGCAGCGAAGGCTCCGCCTATGTCGGGAAGGACGGGTATTTCAAGGCGGATTGTTTCAAGGCCGAAGCGGTGGATACCACGGCGGCCGGCGATACCTATGTCGGCGCGTTTGTCACCGGTTTGTCCGAAGGAATGTCCGTCCGCGAAGCGATGATTTTTGCCGGCAAGGCTTCCGCGATCACCGTCACGCGGCGGGGCGCCCAGCAATCCATTCCCGTGCGCGCGGAAGTGGACGCCAGATAAAAAATGCGCGCAAGCATTCGCGCGGGCGTAAAGCGTGTGCGGTCTGACGGCTTTTTCCCGGCGGGGCGGCTTCGGCCTGCGTGTTACATAGGGGATAGGGCGGATACACCGCCCCAAAGGAGCGTAGTCTATGGAAAGAGAACTGAAAATCTGCGGTAAAGGAAAAATTCGCCTGCGGCCGGACACCGTCTGCGCAGAGGTGGTGTTGCAGGGCGTGGAAAAGGAATATGCAGGCGCGCTGGAAAAGTCGGAAACTGCACTCGGGAAGGTGAAAAGGGCGCTGCTCGGCGCCGGGTTCGGAGAGGAGACGATGAAAACTTCCGATTTCCGCGTCAACACCCGTTATGAAAACGTGCGGGATGAAAAGGGGGACTGGCGTCAGCAGTTCGCCGGATACGAATACCGGCATGTCCTGACCGTCCGTTTTTCTGCAGAATCCGCCCGGCTGGGCGCGTTTGCGGGCGCGGTTGCCGGTTGCGGAGCCGATCCGTTGTTTTCCTTTTCTTATACGGTGCGGGATTCCTCCGCGGCCCGGGAATGGTTGCTCCGGGAAGCGGTGAAAGACTGCGCGAAAAAGGCGCTCATCCTTGCGGACGCCGCCTGTGTGAAGCTGGGCGAGATCGTCCGGATCGATTATTCGTCCGAAGAGGGGATTTTTTCTTCCCGACCGATACAGCCCATGCGGCTGAACGCCGCGGCGGACAGGACGGCGCCGGTTTCTTTCGACGTCGCGCCGGAGGATATCGAAGTGGAGGATAAAGTCACCGTCGTCTGGTCGATCGGATGAGTTTCCGGCCGGAAAAAGCGGACGAATGCCGGAACAACGGTGAAAAACCGGGCTGAAAATCCGGCGGAAGGTCGGACAAAAGAAAAGAGAAAAGGGATTTTGGCATGGGCAGGTATGAGCTGAGTGGCGCAACGGTCGTCGTGACGGGCGCTTCGTCGGGAATCGGCAGGGCAATTGCCGGGAAATTGTTGCGCGAATATGATTGCCGGGTGATCGGGGTCGGCAGGAACGAAGAAAAATTCCGCGGTTTCAGCGGGACGTTGGGAAAAGCGGCGGAACGTTTTTCCTGGCAGCTGTTCGATGTGGGAGATCGGGCGGAATGGGAAACGTTTGTCCGGACGCTTTCGGGAAATCAGATTGTGCCCGATCTCGTCATCAACTGTGCGGGCGTGCTTCCCGCGTTTTCCGCTTATGAAAAGGGCGGGGCGGAAAATACAGTGAAGACCAATTTTTTCTCTGCCGTATACGCCCTGGAAACGCTGACTCCGCTTTTGAGACAATCCGGTCGGCCGAAAATGATCAACATCGGCAGTTCTTCCTCCCTTTGCCCCTTTGCGGGCGTAGCGGCGTACTGCGCGTCCAAAGCGGCGTTGCAACGGTTCAGCGAGTGCGTTTCTATGGAAAACGGGATCCCCGTATCCGTGTTCATGCCCGGGTTTACCGATACCGATGTGTTTCGCTCGCAGACGTTTGACGAAGGAACAAAGGGTTTTTTCCGGAAATTCAGCATGAGCGCGGACCGCATGGCGGAAAAAATCGTGAAAGCGATCAAAAAGGGAAGCCGACGGAAAATTTTCGGCGCGGACGCCCGGTTGATGGATTGGGGGTACCGGCTCTTTCCCCGGCTGACGCCTCGCCTGATCACAAAGATTCTCCGGCGGGCAAAACCGGAGGTGTTCGGCGGGATTTCCCGATAAAAAGAGCGGAACGAGCGGAAAAATCATCGGGGATTTCCGGCATTGCGGGCGGTTGATGAGGAGGGCGGTAAATCCTTCGGCGTGAGCGCTGAAAACGTGCGGCGGGTCTGAAATTTTCAGACCCGCCGCACGTTTGGCTTTTTCGGACAACAGCCGCCCTTAAACGTCTTTCGGAAACGACAAAAACCGGCCGGCGCTTTCCGAAAAATGCCCGAAAAGACGGAAGCAAGCAACTGTCTCCCGATCGCTTTATTTGTTCCCGGCGATGTTGTTTATAAAAGAATTCCTTGTTTCCAAAGAGAACCCCGTCCGTTCGGGGCGTTCAGAAGGAATAAAAGGCAATTCCCAGCGCCGCGGACAGGAGAATGCAGAGGATGGGGGAGAGCGTCCGTTTTTTACGGAGCAGAGACGGGAGATTGGCTAGGACGAGAATGATGAAAATCGCTCCCGCGCGCCAGTCCGTCCCTTCCGTTTCGCCGACGGACTGAATGCCGAAAATGACGCTGAGAATCATGGTGAACGCCGTGGCCAGGATAAGCCCCACGATGACCGGACGCATGCCCGACAGGGTCGCCTGAACGCCCGCAAAGCGGAGGAGATTGCCGAGCACGGCGGCGATGAGCAGTATGACGAGAAAGGCGGGCAGCACGACGCCGAACGTGGCGCAGAGCGCGCCGAAAAATCCGCCCTGAGAGGCGCCGACGAAAGTGGCCATATTGACGGCCAGCGGCCCGGGGGTCGATTCTGATACGGCGACGAAACTTAAAAATCCCTCTTCCGTCAGCCAGTCGTTTTCCAGCACTTTTTCGCGGATCAGGGGAATCATGCCGTATCCGCCGCCGAAAGAGACCGCGCCGATTTCCAGAAAGACCAGAAAAAGTTTCAGGTAAATCATGGATTCTTCTCCCGGTCTTTATGTTCTTTTTCCGCCGGTAAAGCTTCGGGGGCGGACGGTTCTTGCGGATTTGTTTTTCCGGCTCCTGCATTTTTACGCTTTCGGAGCCGGGAAATGCAATAGGCGGTCAGTCCGGCCGCCGCGCCGAGCAGGATGAAATAAACGGAAGAAAAATTTACGGAAAACAGGCTGACGGCGCTCATGGCGAAGAGCGAAGCGCAGAAAAGAAGCACGGAAAGAGGGGTACGGCCTATATCTTTCAGCATTTTCAGCCCTGCGCTGAGAATGAGAAAGGTGACGCACACCTGAATTCCCTGAAAGGCGCGATAAACATATTCGAGAGCCAGAAAGGCGTCGAAGAAAAGCGAAATCAGGAAGATGATGACGAACGAGGGAATGCAGACGGCGACGGTCGCCGCGATCGCTCCGGGCGTTTTTGCCAGCGTATAGCCGACAAACGTCGCACAGTTGATGGCAATCGGCCCGGGCGTCGATTCGGCAATGGCGATCATGTCCGTAAAATCTCTCTTCTGTAACCAGTGCTTTTTCGAGACAAATTCGTTTTCGACAAGCGCGATCATCGCATACCCTCCGCCGAACGCGAAAAGTCCGATTTTCAGCATGGAAAAAAAGAGCTCGGCGAAGAGTTTCGGCTTTTTCATCGTTACATCTTCTCGTAATATTCCACGTTGGTGACGAACACCGTCGCGCCGCCTACCGGCAGTTCGGTGGTGGTGTAGTTGAATACGGCGTAAGGCCCCGCAGAAGAGATGACGGAGGGAATTTTTTCCAGGCGCTGGGCGCAGTTCTGGCGGATGATTTCAACGGCCGCTTTCACCCGGTCGTCGTCCGTACCGATCAGCAGCGTCGTGTTTCCCGAACGGAGAAATCCGCCCGTCGTGGCCATTTTCGTGAACATGAAATTTTCTTGGGTAAGCGCGTCGCAGACGCTGTCCGCGTCCCGTTTGTTGATGATGGCTGTGATCATTTTCATGGAAATAAACCTCCTGGTTTTTCCGAAAAAGCGGTATGCCCGGTAAAATCCGGAGCCCGCTCTTTTCTTCTTCTATTATACGTCTTGACAAGCGATATGTAAAATAGTATAATCTTATATAGTTTATATATTTTTACTTATGAGGTGCAAAAAATGACGATACGGCATCTGAAAGTATTCATCGAGGTCTGCGAGCGGGGAGGCATCACCAAGGCGGCGGAATCGTTGCATATTGCGCAGCCGGCGGTGAGTCAGACGATCTCCGACATCGAAAAATATTACAACGTCCGGTTGTTTGAACGGATCAATCAGCGCCTGGCGCTCACCGAGCCGGGCAGGGAACTTTTGCTCAAAGCCAAAGAAGCGGCGGCGGCGTTTGACGAATTCGGGCGTTTTGCCTCTTCCGCCGCAGCGGCGCCGACGGTGCGGATCGGCACGTCGCTCACGATCGGGAAAATCTATCTGCCGGGCATTCTTTCGGGAATGCGTGCGGGCTGGCCGCAGGTGAAACCCTGGGCGCTGGTGGATAAGACGGGGGCGATTGAAGGGGCGATCGTCGCGGGAGAACTGGATTTCGGGATTGTGGAAGGGGAAGTGAAATCGCCCAATCTCCGCCGTGTGCCTTTCGCGACCGATCGCCTGATTGCCGTCTGCGGGCCGGGTCTCGATGTGCCGCCGGAAATCGCGCTGGAAGAACTGACGGCATACGATCTCCTGCTTCGGGAAAGCGGAAGCGCGTCGAGGAATTTTCTGGACAATCTTCTCTCCTCCCGGGGACTGACGGCGGCGCCGTTGATGCAATCCTCGGATAACCAGGCTATTCTCGCCGCGGCGGCGAACAATCTCGGCGTGGCGGTGCTTCCGGAAGGGCTGGCGGAGCCGTGGATCCGGAGGGGACGACTGAAAGAGCTTATTGTACGGGGCGCGGATTTCGTGCGATGCTCGTCGCTGATTTTTCATAAAAACAAGCGCTTTTCAGGGCCGCAACGGGAGATTTACGAGTATTGCCGGCAATATGCGGCGACGCGCGGTGCGTCCGGCGTATCCAACGTATCCGGCGCTTCCGGCGTGCCCGACGGCCGTGCGGACGACTGGTGCGAGGAAGATTCCGGTTTGCAATAGGAAGCAGCGCTCTGTTTCGACTTCGGTTTTTCGGAGCATTTTCGCGGGGTGCGAAGCCGGGAAGAGCAGATTTGGCGGATTTATGAAAATTGAGAGTTGTAAAGAGATGCGTAAAAACCGCCTTTTTGAAACAGTTGATCGTGGTTGCCCTGTTCGATGACGTTGCCGTCTTTGACGACGAGAATGACGTCTGCGTTGCGGATGGTCGAAAGCCGATGTGCGATGACAAAACAGGTGCGGCCGACCATGAGTTCGGACATGGCTTCCTGAATTTTGATTTCCGTGCGGGAATCGACGTTGGAAGTGGCCTCGTCGAGAATGAGCATCCGCGTGTGCGGCAGCATGGCCCGCGCAATCGTGATCAGCTGTTTCTGTCCCTTGGAGATATTTACGCCGTCGTCGGAGAGCAGGGTGTCGTATCCGTCCGGTAGCCGTTCGATGAAGGAATGAATGCGCGCGGCTTTGGCGGCGGCGATCACCTCTTCCCTGGTGGCGTCCTTTCTGCCGTAGGTGATATTTTCAAAAATAGTGCCGTAAAAGAGCCAGGTGTCCTGCAACACCATCGTGTATGCGCCGCGCAGGCTCTTGCGCGTGATGTCGCGGATTTCCGTGCCGTCCACGGAAATTTCTCCGGAATCGACGTCGTAAAAGCGCATGAGCAGGTTGATGATCGTCGTTTTTCCGGCGCCGGTCGGGCCGACGATGGCCACCGTGCGGCCGGGCTTCGCCGTCAGGGATAAATCATGCAGGACGGTTTTGCCCGGGAGATAGCCGAACGACACGTCGGAGAGCACCACTTCGCCCGAAACGTGAGTAAGCTCTTTGGCGCCGGCCCGGTCAGCCTCTTCGGGCGGCTCGTCGATGATCCGGAAAATCCGCTCTGCCGCGGTGAAAGCGGACTGAAACTCGCTGATGATGTTGGCAAACTCGTTGATGGGGCCGGAAAATTTTCTCGAATACATTACGAACTGCGTCACGCCGCCCAGGCTCAGAAACCATACGGAGCCGGCGGCGACCTGTCCGGTTTCGGAAAAAAGATAGAGGATTCCGCCGAGAATCATGATGAGGGAGAGGGACAGGTTATTGATGAAATTGACGGAGGGGCCGATGACCGCCCCATAATATTCGGCTTCATAATAGGCGTCTACGGCCTGTTTGTTCTGTTCGTCGAATTTTTCCGTGACGGTTTTTGCGCGGTGATACGCCCCGATCGCTTTGGCGCCCGAAAGCATTTCTTCGGAAAAACCGTTCAGCTCGCCCAGTTTTTTCGACCGCTTGCGGAACAGCGGCCGGATTTTTTTCGCTTTCATCCGGGTGAACGCGACCGATATCGGCACGGTGACGGCAAACACGAGCAGCAGGGGCCGGGAGATGCGGAACATATAATAGAGGGATCCGCAGACGGTGTAAATGCTGGTGAGCACTTGGATGAGATCGGTGGACAGGGAAGCGTTCACCGTGTCGATGTCGTAGGAAATGCGGCTGACGGTGTCCCCTGTCGTATGCGTGTCGAAATAGGAGACGGGCAGGGCGGTGAGGCGTTCGAAAAGTTGTTTCCGCATCCGATAGGTAATCCGCTGGCTGAGATTGACCATGGCGACGGTCATCAGATAAGCCAGAATGGCGGACAGGAGGTAGCAGACAAGCATTTTTCGGAAATTGTCCCAGACAACGTCCATCATTACCCCGCTTTTTGAGGAAATGGCGTCAATGGCTTCGCCGAGATATTGCGGGCCGAGCAGGGCGAGGTAGTTGGAAGCGAGCGAAAGCCCGATCCCCGCCAGCGTGAGCGGCCAGAACCGGAGCATATAGCCGAGCAGGCGCCCGAGGACGTGCAGACTTGGTTTTCCCGACGGAACGGTGTGATTTTTCTTATTCAACGAAACTCCCTCCCATTTGCGATTCTCCGATTTCCCGGTAGACGGAGCAGTGTTCCGTCAGGAACCGGTGCGATCCCATGCCGATCATCCGGCCTTCGTCCAGCACGAGGATGAGGTCGCAGTTCATTACGGAACTCACCCTTTGCGCGACGATGACGGAAGTGATTCCGTCGAGGTGGGCGGCGATTGCGGCGCGCAGATCGGCGTCCGTCTTGTAATCGAGTGCGGACGAGGAATCGTCCAGAATTAGGATTTCCGGCTCGGCCGCCAGCGCCCGCGCAATCAGAAGGCGCTGTTTTTGTCCGCCGGACAGGTTGGTCGCCTTTTGGGTGAGGACGTGTTCGTAGCCTTCGGTAAAAGAAGTGATAAAGCCGTCGGCCTGTGCGATTTTTGCCGCCCGGACGATCTGATCCCGGCCGATGTCCCGCCCGAAACGTATGTTTTCCGCAATCGTGTCGGAGTACAGGAAATCGTTCTGCAGGGCCACGCCGAATTTTGCATGCAGTTCCTCGTCCGGGATTGTCCGGACATCTCTTCCGCCGATGCGCACGGCGCCTTCGTCCACGTCGTAAAAGCGCATGAGCAGATTGACGATCGTCGTTTTGCCGCTGCCTGTGGCGCCGATGATGCCCAGACTTGCCCCGCGGGGCAGGGAAAAAGAAATGTCCCGGAGAGTGGCCTTATTTCCGCCGTAAGAAAACCGCACGTTGTCGAACACGAGATATTCCCCGTCCGATTCCGGTTTCCGGGGGAACGCTTCTTCCGGCAGGACGACGAGATCGTGCGGGGCGTCCGTCACCTGCGCGATGCGGACGGCGGAGGCCGTGCTTTTTGTGTACATCATGAAAATGCGGGTGATCGAGAGGGTAGCGCTGGAAATCATCGTGAAATATTGCGTAAACGCGACGATCGTGCCCGGTTCGGTCTGTCTCCCCATGACCCGATAGGCGCCGATGAGCACGACGAACGTGATGCCCAGGTTCATCAGAAGGGTCATGGCGGGATTGACGAATCCCATGGTAAGGGAGGCTTTTTTCTCGTCGGCGATGAGTTTCCGGTTGACGGCGTCATATCTCGCGTGCTCCTGCTCCACCGTGGAGAGCGCCTTGATCACCCGGATTCCCTGCGAATCTTCCCGCACCACGCGGATCATTCCGTCCACGGATTTCTGCACTTTTCCGTAAAGTTTTACGCCGAGAAGGGATACCAGGTATACGACGACGAAGATAACGGGGAGTACGGCCAGCATGACCAGCGAAAGAAACGGGTCCATGATCAGCGTTACGACGATGCCGCCGAGCAGCAACAGAGGGGCGCGCACGCCCAGACGCTGAATTTTGCCGATGAAATCCTGGACGTTATAGGTGTCCGTCGTCAGGCGGGATTCCAGCGAGGGGACGGTGAAAGTGTCGATCTGTTTCGCCGAGAGAGTCATCGTCCGGTAAAAGAGATCGTGCCGGATCTGTTCGGTGCAGTCTCTCGCTACTTTTGACGCCATGCGGTTGGCTTTGATGTTGCAGACCAGGGCGAGCAGGGAACAGACGATCATGGCGCCGCCCCAAAGCAGAATATCGGGCAGTTTCCCGCCTCCCGGGACCACTTCGTCCAGTATGTATTCGAGAATATAGGGCAGAGCCAGTTCGATCAGGGTTCCGAAAGTCTTGATTGCCAGTCCCACCAGCATGATTCCGATAAAGGGTTTCAGGTAACGAAAAATAAATTTCATTTTTCCGCCTCCCGCCCTTCAAAATATTTTCTCGCCCGCACGGAGAGCTTTTCCAGCATTTCGAGAAGGAGCGCGGTTTCGCTTTCCGTAAGGTCCCGGGTAAGATATTCGTTCCAGGCCCGTACCGTTTCCCGTACGGCGGGCAGTGCGCGGAAGGCCTTTTCCGTGGGATAGACCAAAGTTACCCGTCTGTCCGTTTCGCTCTGTTTCCGCTCCACATATCCCTCGTTTTCCAGATAGGCGAGCTGCCGCGTGACGTTGCTTTTGTCCACGCAGATGTGCTCGGCCAGCTGTTCCTGCGAGATTCCCGGGTGATTGCAGATATTCAGAATATAGCTGTGGTGCGGGGCGCAAAGCCCGAACTCTTTCAGTTTTTCCGTTCTGAATCTTCCCCCGCAACGGCTGATGACGTTGATTTGTCTCATTAAAGTCGGCATATTTTTCCTCTTTATCGCAAGTTTCAGACAAATTAAATGAAAAAATGGTTGCGTATGCAACTATTATAACAGAAGTTTTGAGATTTGTCAAGGAAAGGGCGGGGGGGGACGGAAAAAGCGGGAACCGGAAAAGGCAGGGACGGAGCGAAGAGAGACGGACGCGGAAATCAGGGGGGGAGAATCGGAAAGAGGGCGAAGGGGACGGGAGAAGAAAACGGATAAAACAACGGGACAGAAACGGAACAGCAACGGACAAAACGGGTCATAAAAGTAAAAGGGACAGGCAGGGAAGCGATTGCGGCAGCAAAGCGAAAAAAATAAGGAAAGCGATAAGAGGAAAAACGCCGCAGAACGGCCGCGTCCGTTGACAAAAACGCGGGGAATATGGTATAATGTGGGACAGAAATCTGACGAAGCGGGGTGAAAGTTATGGGAAAGTCCGTTGCACAGAAAATTATAGAGGAACATCTCCTCTCGGGAGAGATGAAAGCGGGGGAGGAGATCGGGCTGAGAATCGATCAGACGCTGACGCAGGACGCCACGGGAACGATGGCGTATCTCGAATTTGAGAGCATGGGTCTGCAGCGGGTGCGGACGGAACGGTCGGTGGCGTATATCGACCACAATACTTTGCAGTCCGGTTTTGAAAATGCGGACGATCACCGGTTTATTCAGTCGGCGGCTAAGAAATACGGAATCTGGTTTTCCCGGCCGGGGAACGGGATCTGCCACCAGGTGCATCTCGAGCGTTTCGGGGTGCCCGGGAAGACGCTGATCGGTTCGGACAGCCACACGCCGACGGGCGGGGGACTGGGTATGCTCGCGTTCGGCGCGGGCGGAATGGACGTGGCGGTGGCTATGGGCGGCGGCGCGTATTATATCGCCATGCCCCGGCTGCTCAAAGTGGAGCTGTCAGGCAGATTGCAGCCGTTTGTGACGGCGAAAGACGTCGCGTTGGAAATTCTGCGGCTTCTCAGCGTCAAGGGCGGCGTGGGGTATATCATCGAATGGGGCGGCGAGGGGGTCCGGACGCTGAGCGTCCCCGAACGCGCCACCATCGCCAATATGGGGGCGGAGCTGGGCGCCACCACTTCCGTTTTTCCCTCCGACGAAGTCACGCGGCAGTTTCTGGCGGCGCAGGGTCGGGAAGGGGATTTCCGGCCGTTGGAAAGCGATCCTGACGCGGTTTACGACAAGGTGATAAAAATCGATCTCGGCGCGCTGGAACCCCTGATTGCGTTGCCGCACAGTCCCGATCACGTCGTGACGGTGCGTTCGGTGGAAGGAAAACGGGTGGACCAGGTATGTATCGGGTCCTGCACCAATTCATCCCTGGCCGACCTGCTCAAAGCGGCGGCGATTCTGCGCGGGCACAAAGTTGCCGAAGGGGTCAGCGCGTCCGTTTCGCCGGGGTCGAGGCAAGTGCTTCTGGAACTCACCCGTTCGGGTGCGCTCGCCGACATTCTCGGCGCGGGAGTAAGGCTTCTCGAATGCGCCTGCGGGCCGTGTATCGGCATGGGGTTTGCGCCCGGCTCGGGCGGCGTTTCCCTGCGCACGTTCAACCGGAATTTCGAGGGCAGGAGCGGGACGGCGGACGCAGGCGTGTATCTCTGCTCTCCGGAGACGGCGGCGGTATCCGCGATCCGCGGCAGGATTTCCGATCCGAGAACGTTCGGACGGCCCGTTCAGGCGGTTCTGCCCGGGAAATTTGCGGTCGATGACAGCGAGTTGATTCCGCCGGCCCCGGAAGGGGAAGCGGCGGCGCTGGAAACGGTGAAAGGGCCGAATATACATCCCTTCCCGGTCGGGGAAGCCGTGCCCGCAAAGATGAATCTGAAAGTGTCCCTAAAGACGGGAGACAACATCACCACCGATCATATCATGCCGGCAGGGGCGAAGATATTGCCTTATCGTTCCAATATTCCCTATATGTCCGGGTTCTGTTTTTCCGCGGTGGACCCCGGCTTCCCCGCGCGGGCCAAAGAATACGGGCGCAGCGTGATTGTCGGCGGCAGCAATTACGGCCAGGGTTCGTCGAGGGAGCATGCGGCGCTCGTGCCGCTGTATCTGGGGGTGCGGGCGGTGATTGCAAAGAGCTTTGCCCGCATTCATGCCGCCAATCTCATCAACGCCGGCATCATTCCGTTTGAGTTTGAAAATCCTGAAGATTACGAGTGCATTTCCCTTTCCGACGAACTGAGTTTTCCCGATCTTTCGGGGCTCGGAAAGGAGCGCGTCCGGGCGGTGGATACCGCGACGGGAAAGGAGTTCTTTCTCCGCTGTGTCCTGACCGGGCGTTCGCGTGAAATCCTGCGTGCCGGAGGACTGCTGAATTACACGAAGGAGGCGCAGAAATGAGCGAGAAAACCGAGAGCACCGAGAGAATGACGGAAGAGAAAATCGGCGAAATTACCGAACATTTCCGCGGATTGCTGCGGGAACAATACAAACGGGCGGAGGCGTTGAAACGCGGAACCGCTGCCCGGAAAGAGGGCGGAAACATCCGGATCGGCTTTATCGACGGGGACGGAATCGGGCCTGTGATCATGCGCGAGGCGCGGCGGGTCTTGCGGGAACTGCTGAAAGACGAAGCCGGCAGGGTTGAGATGACCGACATAGAAGGGCTGACCATCGAAAACCGGCTCCGGCAGGGCGTTTCGGTGCCGGCGGAGACGTTGGAACAGATCAGAACCTGCGACGTTTTGCTGAAAGGCCCGACGGAAACGCCGAAAGGCGGGACGATGGAGAGCGCGAACGTGACTTTGCGGCGGGAACTGGATCTGTTTTCCAACGTCCGTCCGGTGCGCGTGAAAGAGAAGGGAATCGACTGGACTTTTTTCCGGGAAAATACGGAGGGGGAATATGCGCTGGGCAGTTCGGGCGCGGAGATTCCCGGCGTTCTGGCGGTCGATTTCAAGGTGACCACGGACGAGGGGACGAGGCGGATTGCCCGGGCGGCGCTTGATTTTGCGGCAGCAAACGGCAAGACCAACGTCTGCATCGTCACAAAGGCGAACATTCTGAAAAAGACGGACGGAAAATTTTCGGCGATCTGCCACGAGGTGGCAAAGGAGTATCCCGGGATTTCCGCCGACGACTACTATATCGACATCATGTGCGCCAATCTTCTCAACGAGGAGATCAGAGACCGTTTTCAGGTGTTTGTGTTGCCCAATCTTTACGGGGACATTATCACGGACGAAGCGGCGCAGATTCAGGGTGGCGTGGGGACGGCGGGAAGCGCTAACATCGGCTCGCGCTATGCCATGTTCGAGGCTGTGCACGGCAGCGCGCCGCGCCTGATCGCGGAAGGGCTGGGCGAATATGCTTCCCCCGAAAGCATTCTGCGCGCCGCGGCCATGTTGCTCTCCCATATCGGTTACGGGCAAAAGAGCGCGGCGCTCACTGCGGCGCTCGACCGCGCGGCGGAGCAGGTCGTCTGCGACGGCACCCGGAAGGGGCGGCGGGCTTCGGAGTTCGGTGACGCCGTTCTGGCCGCGCTTTCTGAGAAATAAGAGCAGGAACGACAAAAATTGTCCGCGACGGGGTGCAGAGAGCGCGGAAGACCCGTTGAAAACGGCGGACGGAGAGAAAAACAGAAAAATTGCCGTCGTCGGCGTATAAGGTCCGGACGAAACGGACCGGGAAAACAGGAAGTATTTACCATATGAGAATCGTCATCAAAATCGGGACCTCTACGCTCGCCTATCCGACGGGCAGGCTGAACATCCGGAGGGTGGAAGAACTCTGCCGGGTGGTGTGTGATCTGAAAAATGCGGGGAATGAAATTATCCTCATTTCCTCCGGCGCCATCGGTATGGGCGTGGGAAAACTGGGGTTGAAAAGCCGTCCGTCCGATATGCCGACCAAACAGGCGGCCGCCGCGGTGGGACAGTGCGAACTGATGTATACCTACGACAAACTGATGGGCGAATACAACCATACGGTGGCGCAGATTCTGCTGACTTCGGAGGATATCCGGGACGGAAAGCGCTGTGAAAATTTCCGGAATACGCTGTTCCGGCTGTTGGAACTGGGCGTGATTCCCGTCGTCAACGAGAACGATACGGTGGCGACGGATGAAATCGTCATCGGCGACAACGACACGCTGGCGGCGGTGGTGGCGGCGGACATCGGGGCGGATCTGCTGGTTCTGCTTTCGGACATCGACGGGCTGTACACCGCCGATCCCCGGCTCAATCCGTACGCCAGATTGCTGACCGAAGTGACAGAGCTGACAAAGGAGATTCTCGCCTGCGGCGGAGAAAAGGGCTCGGCATTGGGTACCGGCGGCATGCGCACCAAACTGCATGCGGCGGAAACGGCCATGAACGCGGGGATCGATATGATCATCGCAAACGGCGCGCGGCCTTCCGTCCTTTATAATATTGCGGACGGGCGGGCGTTCGGAACGAGATTTGTCGGGAGGAAAAAACAATGAAAACGACGATAGACATCCTGCGGGAAGCGGGCGCCGTCCGCCGCAGGGCGGCGACGCTTACTGCCGAAGAGAAAAACCGCGCGCTTACGGCAATGGCCGACGCGCTTCTCGGGGGCACGAAGCGCATTCTGGAAGCCAACTGCGGAGATGTGGAACGGGCAAAGGGACAAATTCCGGAGGTCATGATCGATCGGCTCTCTCTTTCGGAATCCCGGATTGCGGCCATGGCGGAAGGGGTGCGCGCGATCGCGGCGCTGGAAGATCCCGTCGGCCGGGTACTCGATTGCGTGGCGCGGCCCAACGGCCTGAAGGTCGAGCGGGTCTCCGTGCCTTTCGGCACGGTGGCGATCGTCTATGAAAGCCGGCCCAACGTCACTTCCGACGCGGCGGCGCTCTGCCTCAAAAGCGGAAACGTCTGCGTTCTGCGCGGGGGGAAAGAAGCGTTCGCCTCTTCCCTGGCTATCGTGGAAGTGATGCGCAGCGCCCTGCGCGCCTGCGGACTTCCCGAACAGCTCGTCAATGTCGTGGAGGACACTTCGCGCCACAGCGCGGAAGAACTGATGACGGCGCGGGGGCTTGTCGATCTCCTGATTCCGCGGGGCGGCGCGGGATTGATCCGCGCCTGCGTCGAAAACGCTACGGTACCCTGTATCGAGACCGGCACGGGCATTTGTCACATTTATGTGGATGAGAGCGCCGATCCGGAAAAAGCGCTCGACATCGTGGAGAACGCAAAGACCAGCCGGCCCTCCGTCTGCAATGCCGCAGAGGTCTGCCTGGTGCACCGCGCGATTGCGGATACCTTTTTGCCGAGACTGAAAGAGCGCCTGGTAGATGCGCGCAAAGCGGCGGGAAAAATTCCCGTGGAACTCCGGCTGGACTCCCGCGCGGCGTCGATCATCGAAGGCACGCCTGCGGGCGAACGGGATTTTGATACGGAATTTCTCGATTATATCCTCGCCGTTGCCGTCGTGGACGACGTGAATGCCGCGGCGGAACACATTTCCCGCCATTCCACCGGTCACAGCGAAGCGATTGTGGCGGAAAACGCACAGACGGCAGAGCGCTTCCTCTCGTTTGTGGACAGCGCGGCGGTGTATGTGAACGCTTCCACCCGTTTCACCGACGGCGGAGAGTTCGGGCTCGGCTGCGAACTGGGGATTTCCACGCAGAAACTGCATGCCAGGGGGCCCATGGGGCTTCGGGGACTCACTTCGTATCGCTATGAAATTCACGGGAACGGTCAGATACGGTAAATAAGGTAAATAAGGTAAATCCGCCGGGGTGTACGTCTCGGGAAAGTGATATGCCGTTGGGGATTTGCCGGCAACACCGATCTGAAAGGACAAGGCAGGGCAGGTATGAGAGTACCGAACGGAGACGGAAGAAAAAATTCGGAAAACGGGAGAAATCGGTTTATGTATCAATTCGGGTTTATAGGAGTGGGCAATATGGGCGGTGCGCTTGCGGCGGCCGTCTGTAAAAATTGCGAGCCGTCTGCGGTCTGCTTATCCAACCGCACGCGCGAAAAGGCCGAGGCGCTTGCGAAAAAACTCGGTTGCCGGACGGGAACAAACGGGGAAGCGGCGGATTCGGACTATGTTTTTCTGGGGGTCAAACCGCAGACGCTGCCGGAACTCTTTTCCGAACTGACGCCCGTATTGAAAGAAAACTTTGAAAGGGGCCGCAGATGTATTCTCGTCACGATGGCGGCGGGGGTGACCATGGAAGCGGTGGAGAAGATGAGCGGCGTGCCGTCGCCCGTGATCCGCATCATGCCCAACACCCCGCTGGCCGTGGGAGAGGGGATGATTCTCTATACGGCCAACGCGGCGGTGACGGAAGGAGAATTGTCCCGCTTTACTGCGGCGCTGAGCGGTACGGGCCGGCTGGACCGGCTGGAAGAAGCGGAAATCGACGCCGCCAGCGTATTGTCCGGCTGCGGGCCCGCCTTCGCCTTTCTGTTTGCGGACGCGCTTTCCGCAGCGGGAGAGGAACTCGGCCTTTCTTCCGAGAAGGCAAGGCTGTATGCGGAACAGATGCTGTTGGGCTCTTCCAGGCTGGCGTTGGAGAGCGGAAAAGACCTGAAAGAACTGACCAGGGCAGTGTGCAGTCCCGGCGGCACGACGATCGAGGGCGTAAAGCGCTTTGAGGAAGAAGGGCTGAACGCAATCGTCAGCCATGCAGTGAATGCGTCCTACCGGAGAACGCTGGAACTTGCGGGGAAGGAACCGGACGGCGTCTGAACGGCGCCGGATACGGTTTTGTATGATCGTTTTTTCCGCCTGAAAGATAAATTCGGACTTGTGTCGATTTTATAGGGGACAGGGTAGCGGCGATCGGAAGAAAATCCGTTTTTTTGAGAATTTTCTTTGATTATAATTATGTCGCTTTATGCATAAAAAGCGGGGAATTTCGCCATAATATATATTTTTCCGACAAAAAACTTTGAAGGTATATGCATAAAAAATAAAATAATTGTTGACAAAGCGGACATGATGTGTTATGATATATACAGTCATGCATGTATACGGTTTATAAACCGCCGGACGGCACAGGGGTTCCGGCGGCGGACGAACTCTTTCGGAGGAAAGCGGACTGTGGGAAAGAGACGGAGACTTTGCAAAGACGAATCGGCGGGGCAGGGCAGAGAGCGGCTCTGTAACCGGAACAGATAAATTGAAAAGCATCGGCGGGGTTGCCGATGCGGTTTTTGCGCGCTTTTTCGGAAAATTCCGGGCAACACATGCCGGATGATCGATATCAGGAGGTTTTATGCTCACCATTTCGGAACTTTTCGATCTGGATCATACGAAAGCCAAAGCCTATCTTGCGCAGTACACCTATCCGTGGGAGGCGCTGAAAGGCCTGAAAGACTTTATTCTGCAACTGGGGGCGACCCTTCCGGCGGAGGAATACCGTCAGCTTTCTCCCGGCGTCTGGGTGCATGTGGAAGCCAAAATAGCGCCGACGGCTTACCTGGGTGCGCCCTGTATCATCGGGGCGGGAACGGAAATCAGACACTGTGCGTTTATACGCGGCTCTGCCCTGATCGGCGAAAATTGCGTCGTCGGGAACTCGGCGGAGCTGAAAAACGCAATTTTGTTCGACAATGTGCAGACCCCCCATTACAATTATGTCGGGGACAGCATTCTTGGCTACCGTTCGCACATGGGGGCGGGAGCCGTGACATCCAACGTGAAATCGGACAAGACACCCGTGGTCGTCCGGGACGGAGAAGAACGAAAGGCGACGGGGCTGAAAAAACTGGGCGCCATGCTGGGGGATTTCGTCGAAGTCGGTTGCAACAGCGTGCTCAATCCCGGCACGGTGATCGGACGGCGGAGCAATGTGTACCCCCTGTCCTGCGTGCGGGGCACGGTTCCGGCAGACAGCATTTACAAGACGGGCGGTGTCGTGGTGAAAAAGCGCTGAATCAGGCGTTCGGCCTTGGTTAGACCTGGGCAAAAAGCTGAATAATTCTTACAAAAGCCCGGGATACTATAACTATAAATATACTGCCTGCATTGCACCGTTTGCGCGCCGTAAGGCGCAGGCAGGGAAGCGATGTCGGAACCCGGCGTCGGACGAAGCCGCCGGAGCGAAGGCGGAACGGCAAAGAACCGTACAAAAGAAAAAACAAAAACGGAGGGAAAAGCGAAGGCGAGAAAAAGACAGATATCTTAGAAAGACAGACAGAACGGCCCCATGGAAGAGAGTACGAAAGCAAAGCCGGCCGGAAAAGGCCGAAAAGCCGGGGGCAAAAAGATCGAAGATTGAAAAGATCGAAGATTGAAAAGATCGAAGATTGAAAAGATTGCAGTTTGAAAGGAAATCAGAGGAATCATTTCAGAGTCGGAAACGACAGGGGCCGGCAGGGGCCGGAAAATCCGTCCGGAAAAAGAAGAAAGAAGAGGAAAATAGGAGCGTCGGGCGGATGGAGCAACGGGGACAGAGAAGAAGAGAGGAACATTTTTAATCAATCGCTCATAGACTCATAAAGACGGAACGTATAACTCATAAAAGGAAAGAGGTAAAAAGGATGGGCAAGTATTTCGGAACGGACGGGTTCCGCGGCGAGGCGAACAAGGACCTCACGGCGGATCACGCCTATAAAGTCGGGCGCTTTCTCGGCTGGTATTACGGGGAACTCCGTCGCCGCGCGGGCGATGAAACTGCGCCCCGGATCGTGATCGGCAAAGATACGCGGCGTTCGAGCTACATGTTTGAATACACTTTGGTGGCGGGGCTGACGGCTTCGGGCGCAGACGCTTATCTGTTGCACGTCACCACTACGCCTTCGGTGGCTTACATCGCGCGCGTGGACGAATTTGACTGCGGCATCATGATTTCCGCCAGTCACAATCCTTACTATGACAACGGTATCAAACTCATCAACCGCCAGGGTGAAAAGTTTGATGAGGAGACCATTGCGCTGATCGAGGCCTACATCGACGGAAGGCTGGAGGCGTTCGGCCGGAAATGGACAGAGCTCCCTTACGCGACAGGCGAAAAGATCGGCCGCACGGTGGATTATATTTCGGGGCGCAACCGCTACATCGGCTATCTCATTTCTCTCGGGATGTACTCGTTCCGCGGTGTGAAAGTGGGGCTGGACTGCGCCAACGGCAGCGCCTGGAACATTGCCAAAGCGGTGTTCGATGCCCTGGGTGCCACGACGTATGTCATCAATGCCGATCCCAACGGGGTCAACATCAACAAAGACGCGGGGTCTACGCACATCGAGGGGCTTTGCGCGTTTGTGAAAGAAAAGGGTCTGGACGTGGGATTTGCTTACGACGGGGACGCGGACAGGTGTCTGTGCGTGGACGAACGCGGCGAGGTGATCAACGGCGACCATATTCTCTATATCTACGGCAGGTACATGAAAGAGCGCGGAAAACTGCTGCCCAATACCGTCGTAACCACCGTCATGTCCAATTTCGGACTGTATAAGGCGTTGGAGGAAATCGGAATCGGCTATGTCAAGACCGCGGTCGGGGACAGATATGTCTATGAGCATATGTCCGCTTACGGCGAACGGATCGGCGGCGAACAGTCGGGGCATATCATCTTTTCCAAATATGCGACGACCGGCGACGGAATTCTGACCAGTCTCAAAGTGATGGAAGTGATGCTGGCGAGAAAACAGACGCTTTCCAAACTGGCGGAACCGGTGACGATGTACCCGCAGACGCTGATCAACGTCCGGGTGAAGGACAAAAAGGCCGCGCAGGCGGATGCGGACGTACAGAAGGCGGTACGGGAAGTGGCGGATTCGCTCGGGGAAACGGGGCGGATCCTGTTGCGGGAATCGGGCACGGAACCCGTCGTCCGGGTCATGGTGGAGGCAGTAGATCAGGAAACTTGCCGCCGGTATGCCGAACGGGTGGCGTCGGTCATCCGCGAAAAAGGGCACGCGTGCCCGTAAGCGGAAGGAGGACGTCCTATGTGCGGAATTGTCGGGTTTACGGGCAAACACCAGGCGGCGCCCATCCTTTTGGAAGGATTGTCCCGGCTGGAATACAGGGGATATGATTCGGCGGGACTCGCCGTCCGCAGCGGAAGCGCGGAGGCGGAGATCGTCAAGGCCAAAGGCCGGCTGAAAGTGCTTGCCGAAAAGACCAACGGCGGACTGGCGCTGAAAGGAAACTGCGGCATCGGCCACACCCGCTGGGCGACGCACGGCGAACCTTCGGTGGAAAACGCGCATCCCCATTGCAGCGACGACCGGTCGGTGATTGCCGTCCATAACGGAATTATCGAAAATTATCAGGAACTCAAGGAAAAACTGCTGAAAAACGGGTATAAGTTTTATTCGCGAACGGACACAGAAGTCGCCACGAAACTCATCGACTACTACTATAAAAAATATGGCGGCGGGCCGGTGGATTCGTTGGCGAGATTCATGATGCGGGCGCGGGGATCGTATGCGCTTGCCGTGATGTTCAAGGATTATCCGGAAGAGATTTATGTGGCGAGAAAGGACAGCCCGATGATCATCGGGGTGGAAAAGGGCGAGACATATCTCGCCTCCGACGTGCCCGCCATTCTCAGGTACACGCGCAACGTATATTATATCGGCAATCTCGAAATCGCCCGTCTGGAAAAGGGCAAGGTGAGCTTTTACAACATCGACCGGGAAGAGATTTCCAAGGAACTCACCGAAATCAAATGGGATGCGGAATCTGCGGAAAAAGCGGGCTTCGAGCATTTCATGATGAAGGAGATTCACGAACAGCCCAGGGCGGCGAAAGACACGCTGGGCGCGATGATCTCGAACGGAAAAATCGACCTGTCGTCCGTGGGGCTTTCCGAAGAGGAAATCCGGAAAATTTCCGAAATATATATCGTCGCCTGCGGCTCCGCCTACCATGCGGGCGTGGTGACGCAGTATGTGACGGAAGACCTCGCGGGCATTCCCGTGCGCGTTGAACTCGCGTCCGAATTCCGTTACCGGAAACTGGCGTTTTCGGAAAATGCGCTGGTCGTGGTCATCAGTCAGTCGGGCGAGACGGCGGACAGCCTGGCGGCGCTGCGCGAGGCGAAGGCGCGGGGCGTGAAAACGCTGGCGATCGTCAACGTGGTCGGCTCGTCCATCGCCCGGGAAGCGGACAGCGTGTTCTATACCCTGGCCGGCCCGGAGATTGCCGTTGCGACGACGAAAGCGTATTGTACCCAGCTCATTGCCGGCTATTTGCTGGCGACGGAGTTCGCGCGGGTGCGCGGTCAGCTTTCCGACGGGGAATATAAAAAACTCCTCGGGGAATTGCAGTCGCTTCCCGAGAAGATGGAACGGGTGCTGGAAGATAAAGAGCGCATCCAATGGTTTGCGGCGAAATTTGCAAACGCGCGCGATATTTTCTTCATCGGCCGCGGCGTCGATTATGCCGTGAGCATGGAAGGCAGCCTCAAAATGAAAGAGATCAGCTATATCCATTCGGAGGCCTATGCGGCAGGCGAACTCAAACACGGCACGATCAGCCTTGTGGAGGAGGGGACGCTGGTGATCGGGGTGCTGACCCAACAGCGGCTGTATGAAAAGACGCTCAGCAATATGACCGAGGTGAAAAGCCGGGGCGCCTATCTCATGGGCCTGACGGCTTACGGGAATTACAGCATTGAAGATACGGTGGATTTCACGGTGTATATTCCCCGCACGGACGAACATTTTGCCGCCAGCCTCGCGGTGATCCCCCTGCAACTGATGGGGTACTATGTCAGCGTCGCAAAAGGGCTGGATGTGGATAAACCGAGAAATCTCGCCAAGAGCGTGACCGTGGAATAACGGCAGCCGGGATTTCGGGCGGATGAGCGCAGACAAACAGATGAAGGGTTATCGGGTTATGAAAAACAACAGAAAATTAAAAAATAAAATTTTTCTGATTTTGACGGACGCCGTTTTCGTGCTGACAGCGGGGATACTCGCTTATGTACTCACCATGAAAGAAACGGGGGGATTCGGCTGGAAACCGTTATCGATGTGGCTGGTTGCCGATCTCGCTGCGGCTGTTTTGCTCTTCATGGTGTTCGGAATGTACGATATCGTGTTTTCGTCCGTGGGAATTATCGATGCCCTGAAACTCTGCATTCCCGTGCTCTGCCTGTGCGCTTTGAATGCGGCGCTTGCCCTTTTTACCCACGGGAAATATATCCGCGTGGACACCGCGTTTCTGTTCAGTGCTTTTTTGTTCTATTTTGCGGGCATGGTCCGTTTTTCAAAGCGCATTCTGATTGTTTTACGCTATTTTCTGTCCGGGGGAAAGAACAAGAAGAAACGGGTGATGATTGTGGGCGGAGGCAGCGCGGGGCTGGTGCTCATCAAAGAGATGCTGACTTCCGATAAGATCGCTTATAAGCCCGTATGTATTGCGGACGACGATCCGACCAAATTAGGGAATTATATTTCCGGCGTAAAAGTGGCGGGGTCGACGTATGACGTGAAACAGCTGGCGGAAAAATACCGCGTGGAAGAGATTTTTGTCACGATGCCCGCCGCCAGCAAAAAAATTCAAAGTGCCGTGATCGATCGCTGCAAAGATTGTAAATGTCCCGTCAAGGTTCTGCCGGGCGTCTATCAGATCGCGGACGGACAGGTGACCGTTTCCAAGCTCCGGAAAGTGGAAATTCAGGACCTTCTGGGCAGGGAACAGGTGAAGGTCAATCTGGACGAAATCATGGGGTATATCGAGAATAAAGTGGTGCTCGTGACGGGCGGCGGCGGATCGATCGGCAGCGAGCTCTGCCGCCAGATCGCCATGCACAATCCCCGGCTTCTCATCATTCTCGATATTTATGAAAATAACGCTTACGACATCGAGCAGGAGCTCAGGCGCAGATACCCTTCGATGCATCTGCTCGCGCTGATTGCCAGCGTGCGGGATATGGGCAAAATGCGCGACGTATTTTCCAAGTACCGCCCGCAGATCGTCTTTCATGCCGCGGCGCACAAGCATGTGCCCCTGATGGAGACCAGTCCCAACGAAGCGGTGAAAAACAATGTGTTCGGCACGGTCAACGTGGCGCGTTGCGCGGACGAATTCGGCGTGGAGACCTTTGTACAGATTTCGACGGACAAAGCGGTGAATCCCACCAATATCATGGGCGCGACCAAACGCATCTGCGAGATGATCATTCAGACGATCGGCCGGCACAGCAAAAATACCAAATTCGTCGCCGTGCGGTTCGGCAATGTGCTCGGCTCCAACGGTTCGGTGATTCCGCTCTTCCGCAAACAGATTTCGGAAGGCGGTCCCGTCACCGTGACGCATAAGGATATTATCCGGTATTTCATGACCATTCCCGAAGCGGTCTCCCTCGTTTTGCAGGCGGGCGCTTACGCAAAAGGCGGGCAGATTTTTGTCCTCGACATGGGCGAGCCCGTGCGCATTTACGATCTCGCCTACAATCTCATCAAATTGTCCGGACTGGAACCGGGTGTGGATATCGACATCGTATGCACGGGACTCCGGCCGGGCGAAAAACTGTACGAGGAACGGCTGATGAAAGAGGAAGGGCTGCAAAAGACGCCCAACGGCCTCATCAACATCGCAAGGCCGCTGGAATTCGACGAGGAAACGTTCTGGCAGACGCTCGATCTGTTGTATGACGAGGCGTACAGCGAGACGGACCGCATGAAGGAATACGTCAGAAAACTGGTGCCCACTTATACGATCGAAAAGCGGGACCTGGGCCTGAAAGCGTTTATGCGGGAATCCTCTGCCGCCATCGGCGCGGAAGCGCTGAACCCGGAGCCGGTACCGGCGGAAAACTGAAGGGCGGGCAAAGGGAAAAGAAACCGGAAACGGATCGGATCGGGACAGAAATCATGTAAAACAGAGAAAGAAGGGTTGGGTTATGACGGAAGAGCAGATGATCTTGCAGGTATGCCGGGTATTTCAGCTTCGGGGGGAGTATCGTTCTTACGAAACGATTACTTACGGCCACATCAATACGACGTATAAAGTTTATTTTTTCAGAGACGGGGAGATCAAGGACTATATTTTGCAGCGCGTGAACACCTATGTGTTCCGCAATCCCGTGGAAGTGATGGAGAATACGATTGCCGTCACCGAATACATACGCTCAAAAATCAAAGAGACGGGCGTAAGCGCCAAACGCAGCGTCTTGCATTATCAGAAGACGGCGGCGGGGGAATATTATACGATCGCCGAGGACGGCGGATTCTGGCGCTGTTGCCGCTTTATCGACGATTCCGTCACTTTTCTCAATGCGGAAAGCGCTAAGGTGATGGAGGAAGCGGGAAAGGCGTTCGGGGAATTTCAGAAGTATCTCGCCGATTATCCCGTGGAAAAACTGCACATTGCCATTCCGCATTTCCACAATACGGTCATGCGCTACGAAACTTTCCGGAAATCCGTCGAGGCGGACGTATGCCATCGCGCGGCGGAGGTGAAACCGGAAATCGATCAGTATTTCCGGCTGGAAGAACTGGCCACAAAAATGTATAAAATGCAGCGCCGCGGGGAGCTTCCGCTCCGCGTGACGCATAACGACACCAAATGCAGCAATATCCTTTTCGACAAGGATTCGCTCACACACCTCTCCGTCATCGATCTGGACACCGTAATGCCGGGGCTGGTCGCATTCGATTTCGGGGACGCGATCCGTTCGGGCGCCAATACGGGCGCGGAGGACGAGCGGGACATCAAAAAAGTCTCCGTCGACATGGTGAAATACGAAGCGTTTACCAAGGGGTTCGTCGGTAGCGTGCGGGAGACTCTCACGCAGAAGGAAAAAGAGTCGATGGCGCTGGGCGCCCTGACGATGACCGTGGAATGCGGTATGCGCTTCCTCACCGATTATCTCGACGGAGATAAATATTTCAAGATACATTATCCCGACCAGAACTTTGTCCGTGCGAGATGCCATCTTGCGCTGGCGGACGATATGATCGGGCGGATGGACGATATGGAAGAGATCGTCGCGAAGTATTGCAGGGACTGAGGCGGGGTCAGTTTTTATTGATTTTAAAAAGCGCCATAAAAATTGCGCCGATGTTGCTGCCGATAATCACGCCGATGAGTATTCCGATCCAAAGCATAAACGCCTCCCGAGTTGTTTTGTCCTTATTATGGTCGGTTCCTGCCCCGATTATGCCGGAACGGGTGCATCTTATTATATGATTTTTTTTCGGAAAAAGCGAAAATCCGGCTTATGAAACGGCTTTGAAAATCCGGAAGCAACGGCTGTCCGGTAAGCCGTCAGGAGGAAGAAGGGAAATTACTTTCCGGAAAGCCCCGTCCCGAAGCGATTCGGAACGGGGCTTTTCTTTTGCGTTTTGCGCGGCAGGCCGCATATCGTAAGGCGAGGGCGTCTCCGGCGGCGTTCCGGCAAACGGCCGGAACGCCGCCGGAATATGCCGGAGTCCATTCCTTTCGCGACACTCTGCGAAAAGCGCGGTCACTCCACGCTTTTCAGGGATTCGATCATATCGATTTTTTTCAGCCGGTAATACATCAGCAGATTGACGACGGCTGAGAAGAACAGAGTGATGAGGGTTCCGAGCAGAAAGCTGAGCGGCGCAATGGACCGGCTGAACATGATCAGGTCAACTTCCACCGAAACGATGATGTAGCGGTGCAGCAGAACGCCCACGCCGATGCCCAGAAGGGTGCCGAGCAAAGTCAGAAAGATATTTTCCCGGTAGACATAGGCCGCCACTTCCCGGTCGTAACAGCCCAGCACTTTTAAGGTGGCCAGTTCGCGGTTGCGCTCGGCGATGTTGATGATATTCAGATTGTAAATCACGACGAAGGCGAGGAGCGCCGCCGCCGCAAGCACGATGTAGATGATCGTGTTGAGGGAGGAAAGCGTATCGGTCGCCCAGTCGAGCGTATCGGCGATGAAGGTGACGCCCTGTACGCGGTCGGTTGCAATCAGCCGGCTGCCCAAAAGATTTTCTTCCTCTTCCGAAAGGGCGGGATAGGTCATGAAAATGCGGTTGAAAACCGTTTCCTGCCCGAACAGCGTTTCATATTCGGCCCGCGGCAGAAAGAGATAATGGCCGATGTAATTTTCATAGATGTCGGCAATTCTGACTTCCGCCGATTCGCCGCCGATCCTGACTTTGATGACGTCTCCCTTTTTTACGTCGAGGAAATTGGCGGTCTTTTCGCTGATGAGCGCGCCGCTTTCCGGAAAAGAAATGCCGCGACGGGTGGTCCGGTGGCGGAAAGTAAAATATTCCGCGATATTTTCTTCGGAAAGGGGGACTTCCAGCACCGCTTCGTGCGAAGTTCCCGCGCCGGACAGTTCGACGGTCTTTTCGTAGAAAGCGAGTCCGGAAGCGGACGGGGTCAGTTCCGATACGGCGTCAACGATCTCCGCGGCCGTCCCGGCGTCATATTCCGCGGTGAGAGAAACCGACGCGTCGTAATGCGAAATTTCCGCATATTGTTTGTCGGCGATCACCCCGATGGAATCGTGGAGCCCCAATCCCATCAGCACCAGGCCCATACAACAGGCGATCCCGATCACCGTCATGAAGAATCGCTTTTTATAGCTGAACATATTGCGGAAAGTGGATTTGAAAGTAAAATTCAGCCGTTTCCAGAGGAAAGGGATTCGTTCGAGAAGTACCCGTTTGCCGCTCTGCGGCGCTTCGGGCCGGAGAATGCGGGCGGGAAAATCGTTGGCGGTTTTGTAACAGGCCAGCAGGGTTGCGCCTCCCGTGCAGAGAATGTTGACGAGGATGGCGATGGCCCCCTCCCGGAGGTTGTAGGGCAGCGTGAATTCCGTCAGTCCTTTGTACAGCATCTGGTAAGTGTGCAGAATGGCAAACGGCAGGCCTTTTTCTCCGATCAGGACCCCGATCACGCCGCCGCATATCGTCGGAATCATCGCAAAGGCAAAATAATTCATCAGAATGGCAAAATTCCCCGCGCCCAGCGCTTTGAGCGCACCGATCTCGCCCCTGTGTTCGGCCACCAGCCGGGTCATGGCGGTCAGGCTGACGAGGGTGGCCACCAGGAAGAAGATGATCGGGATAAGTTTTCCGAGATTGCCGATTCTCTCTGCGTCGTTCTGATAATTGACGGTGGATGCGACCATGTCCCTGTCGAGTATGTACCAGGAAGGCAAAAGTCCTTCGGGGGCCATGTCGGCGGGAATGCCGTAAATTTCTTCAAAGCGCCTTTTGCAGGCGGCGTCCGAAATGTCGAGGATCCTTTCCTGAACGGTTTCCGAGAGTTCTTCGTATTCCGGATCGAAGCTGTCCAGCTCTTTGGCGCCTTCGAGGAGCAGATAGGCTTCCGTGAAGTAATCGGCGTCGAAAATTTGCTGTTTGACCAGCAGAAACCCGCTCAGTTTACCGCTGCCGAGGGTGCCCGTGCCGCGGTTTAAGTCCATATATTCGGGCAGATTTGCCGATCCGGTGATATAAAATTCCGTGATTCCCGACCCGTCGTCTTCCAGCGTGATTTTGTCGCCGACCCTGTAATGGTTGTTTTCAAAAAACACGTTGTCCATCAGGCACTCGTTGTCCTCCCGGGGCAACTCGCCGGTGACGACGGTGGGGATGTTCACGTTTTCCTGCAAGGCGATGAGTTTCAGCGCCGAATTTTTTTCGTCGGTGCACAGCACATCCCGGCTGAATCCGCCGTAAACGGCCTGTACCCCCTCTACGTCGGACAGGGCGTCGAGATCGGCCTGAGTGAGACCCAGGGTAGAGACGACTTTGACATCGTAATAATTGCTCCGGTCGTAGTACTGTTCCGCGGACAAAAGCATATCGCTCTCGCTGGAACGGATTCCCGAAAAGAACGCCGCGCCGAGAAGTACGATAAAGAACACGGAAACGAACCGGGTTTTGTTCCGGAACAGTTCCCGGAAAAAATTTTTATGAAATGCTTTCATCGCTTTTCACCATTCTATGTTTTCGATCGGCGTGGGATGTTCGTTGATTTCGGAGCTGAGCACTTTTCCGCTCTTGATGCGGATGACGCGGTCGGCCATGGGGGTGAGGGCGGAATTGTGCGTGATGATGACCACCGTCACGCCCTTTTGTCTGCAAGTGTCGTACAGCAATTTCAGGACGGATTTTCCCGTGACGTAATCGAGCGCGCCCGTCGGCTCGTCGCAGAGGAGCAGCTTCGGGTTTTTCGCCAGCGCCCGGGCGATGGCGACGCGCTGTTGCTCTCCGCCGGAAAGCTGAGCGGGAAAATTGTCTCTTCGGTCGTATAATCCCACATCGCGGATCACCTGTTCCGCCGAAAGCGGCTTTTTGCTGATCTGTAAAGCCAGCTCCACGTTTTCCAGCGCGGTGAGATTCTGCATGAGGTTGTAAAACTGAAAGACGAACCCGACGTCCTCGCGGCGGTAGTGCACCAGTTTTTTTCCTTTAAAGCCGCTGATGTCTTGTCCGTCGACAAATACCTGCCCGCTTGTCGCGGTATCCATGCCGCCTAAAATATTCAGAACGGTGGTCTTTCCGGCGCCGCTCGCGCCCACGATCACGGCCAGCTCGCCTTTCTCTATGTAAAAATCAATGCCGTCGGCGGCTTTGATTTCCATTTCTCCCATCCGGTATATTTTGGTGACTCCGGCCATTTCCACATAATGATTCATTTTTTTTCCTCCGGCACTTGACTTGCCTGCCTGTATCTATTATAATAGATTTGCTTACAGGTGTCAATAATTTATCAGCTGTCAGTTTTCGGGGAAGTGTAGCTTATCTTACACTGTCCGCCGGGCTGTAAAGCGGAGGAGGGGTGCCATGAAGACGGACATACGGAGCCGATATACCAAAGAGGTGATCGGGAAGGCATTTTTGAAGCTGCTGGACAAAAAGGAACCGGAGCGGATCACGGTATCCGATATCTGCCGGGAGGCGAGAATCAGCCGTCCCACGTTTTATTTTCATTATCAGGACATCTATGCGTTGCTGGACGAAATTCTGGACGGAGTGATTGCCGAAGCGCGCCTGGAACAGATGGTGCAGCTGACGATGCGCGAGCCGGACGCCGTGTATCAATCTGTGTTGCACATCATAGAGGTGATTGAAAAGAATTTCAGGCTATATCGCGAATGCTTTCTGGAACAGGGTTCGGAGAACCGCCTGTCGCTGAAAGTGACGGAAGCGCTGAATAATACATTGATCCGGCAATGGACGGAGGACGGACTTTTGCCGGAGAATGTGGACAAAGAATATTTTACGGGTTTCATGCAGTCGGGATTCAATGCGCTTATCCGCCGTTGGTCGGATAAGGGAGAGGCGCGGGAATCCGCCAGCGAACTGGCGAAGCTGACGGAGAAGTTTCTGTTGCATGGGCTGCTCGGCGTCATCCGGGAGGGCTGAGAAACTGCAAGCGAAACGTTTTTCTGTTCCTGACGGTCGGTGCGGAATTTGTCCGGAAAACTTACGGAATCGCCATGCAGACCGCCGCAATCGGGTGTCCTTTTTCGGAACGGAACAAAAGTGCCTTCAAGAGCGGTGTCCGTTTCATCGCCGTCCGG
>DVMZ01000101.1 GCA_018714725.1 Candidatus Scatosoma pullistercoris | reverse complement strand
CAATCCCGCGGGCCAGAAATTCCTCCCGCAGAGCCGCGTTGTCGCAAAGGTTCATGTGCCGCGCGCTTTCACCGGTCGGGCAATACAAAAAAGTGCAGTCAAACGTGACAAAATTCACGGCAGCGCCCTCTTTCCGGAGAAAAGCCGACAAAAAATCCAAACTCTCCTCCGGCAGCCGGCCCGTATCCGTCAGATGCAGATAGCGCTTCCCGCCCTTTTCGATGAGATAGACCAGCGCGCACTCCTCCCGCGAATGTCGCGCTTTCAGCGCCGTTGCGGTATATTCCCCGAACCGGAAGGGCACAAACGGCTCGATGACGGTGAACTTCACGTTCTCCGATACGTCTTTCCGCATCTCGCGGCGGGTGCATTCGTCAAAAACTCTCTTTACTTCTTCGTTTCCGAAAATCTGCAGCGGCCCGCCCAATCCCTTCGCGTATTTATAGCCGCGCAGAACAAAATCGTGCGCATAAAAATGATCCATATGGCTGTGCGTCACCAGCAGATACCGGATTTCCGCAAGGCGGACGCCGAAGCGCAAGGAATGATAATACGCGTCCGGCGGAAAATCCACACTCAGTTCCCCGTCGATGAGAAGCTGGGAACGGGTGTGGAATTCTTTTTCGCCCCTCAGACGGACTTCGCGGCAGACTTCGCAGTCGCAGAATTCCGCAGGCACGCCCTCCGCGGCGCCCGTACCCAGAAATTGCAGCTTCATATTCTCTCCTTTTGCCCGTTTTCCTCTGCTTCGGGCTTTCTTTCGTGCGTTTTTTGCCGACGGCTCCCGACAAGCGCTTTCCGACCGGTTTCCCGGTTTCCCGGTTCGCGGTTTCCCGCCTTCTCCGCCGATTCAGGCTTCCAGCAGAATGGTGACGGGGCCGTCGTTCAGCTGTTCGATCTTCATATCCGCCCCGAACACTCCTTTTCTGACCGGCACTCCGTATTCCGCCAGTTTTTTCGCCGCGTACTCGTACAGCGGTTCCGCCCGTTCCGGCCGTTCTGCCAGAATAAAGCTGGGTCGATTTCCGTGCGACGAATCGCCGTACAGCGTGAACTGGGAAACGAACAGAATCTCTCCGCCCACGTCTTTCACCGACAGATTCATCTTGCCGTCGCCGTCCTCGAAAATCCGCAAAGCCGCAATCTTTTTCGCAAGATATTCGGCCTCTTTTTCCGTATCTCCGACTTTTATCCCCAGAAACACCACCAAACCGAACGGAATCTCCGAAATCAGCTCCCCGTTCACCCGCAAAGACGTATGTTTCGCCCGCTGTACCACTGCGCGCATATGCTTCCTCCCGATTGTTTCCGAATGGTCCGATTTTTTCTTCGTCGCTTCTTTTTTCTTCTTTTTTCTTCTTTTTTCCCTGTCCCGCCGCACGCAAGGCTCTCCCGCCGAATCCCGCAAACAAAATCCCGCGCCCGGAACGCCGGGGCCTGAAAGCACGCTTTCAGGCCCCGGCGCGGAAAACCTTGCAAAACAGAATACAACAAAACGCAGGACAGAAAACTCCGATCCTGCATTCTGGTGTTCAATCGATTTTCAGACAGACTGCTCCTGAGAAAAACGGAAAATTACACTCTGCTCATATACTCGCCGGTGCGGGTATCGATGCGGATGGTTTCGCCCTCGTTGACAAACATGGGCACCTGAATGATCGCGCCCGTTTCCACTTTGGCGTTCTTCATGACGTTGGTGGCGGTGTTGCCCTTGACGCCCGGTTCCGCTTCGATGACTTTGAGTTCCACAAAGTTTTCCGGCTCGACGGAGAACGCGTTGCCGTAGAGGAATTTCACGGTGACGACGTCGTTTTCCTTGATATATTTGAGCGCGTCTTCCACCTGATCATGCGTCAGCATGGTCTGGTTGTATTCATCGTCCATAAAGACATAGAATTCGCCGTCAAAATAGGAATAGGTCATCTTCTTGGTTTCCACCTGCACCGTTTCAAGTTTCGCGGTGGGGTTGAATGTCTGATCGGACAAAACCTGCCCCGTCACGACGTTCTTAAGCGTGGTTCTGACGAACGCCGCGCCCTTGCCCGGCTTGACGTGCTGGAAATCGGTGACGGTGTAAACGCCGCTCTTATACTCGAAGGTGGAGCCCTTTCTGATATCGCCTGCCAACATCTGTGCCATAATTTTTTCTCCTTGTCTATGCTTTATTATGTGATTTTTTATATCGGAATATTTCTGTCCGTCCCGATCTTCCGATCGGTTTCTGACCGTTTTAAGCGTTTTTAACGGGTTTTTGTTTTATGCGCCGGCCCCTTTCAGAGAATGACGAGATTCCTGTCCGTTTTATGCATGAAACTTTTCACCTTTCCGTCCGAAAGCGTAATGGTATCCTCGATGCGGATGCCGTATTCGCCCGCGAGATAGACGCCCGGTTCGTCGGAAAAGACCATGCCGTTTTTGAGAATATCTTTGCCGCCCCGGCGGACAAACGGAAATTCGTGAATATTCAGCCCGATTCCGTGCCCTAAAGAATGCGTGAAATAGTTTCCGTAGCCCTGCGCCGTGAGATAGTCCCGGGCGATGGCGTCGCCGTCGCCCCCTGTCATCCCCGCGGCAAGTTTTTCCTTGACCAGTTCGTGCGCGGTGAGCACCGCCGCATACGCCTTTTTGAATTCGGCGTGCTTCCCGTCGTCGCCGAACAGGAAAGTGCGCGTGATGTCCGAGCAGTAACCGTCCACTTTGCAACCGAAATCGATGAGAATTTCATCGCCGAATTTCAGCTTTGCGTCGCCCGTCTCATGATGGGGCACCGCGGCGTGTGCGCCGAACGCCACGATCGTATCGAACGAAACGCTGTACGCGCCCAGCATGCGCATATTGTATTCGAGCAGAGCCGCGACTTCCGTTTCCGTCATTCCCTCCCGGATCTCGGGCAGAAGTTTCAAAAATCCCTCTTCCGCGATGTCGCAGGCCCGGGCAATCGCCGCGAGTTCCGACCCGTTCTTCACCGACATACATTCCCGGAAAGCGGGCATGCTGTCCACCAGCGTCAGCCCTGCTTCTTCCAGTTTCTTGTATTCGGGATAAGTCGTAACTTCGAAGGGTATGCCCACCGTCTTATACTTTCTGAGCAGCGCCGTCGGGGAATTTTCAAAGCGGTCCATCTCCGCGACCCTGACCTCCGTGCCCGCCAGGCGTTTCTCCGCCGCCTCGGTGTACCGCGCGTCGGTGTACATCGTCGTGCCGTCCTGATCGGAAATGACAAAACCGCCTTCCGTAAGAAATCCGGTGACATACCGTTTGAGATATTCGCAGGTGGTGAACACAGCGTCCGCGCCGACCGCGTCAAAAATCTTTTTTCCGTTCGTTTCGATCATCGTCAAAAAGCCTCTTTTCTATATTGTAGCAAAAAAATTCCATTCCGTCAACTATAAGCAAAAACCCGCCCGCAAATTATCGGAAAATTTTTTCGCGCTTCGTCCGGGCGATTGTCTCTGCCGCCCGCGGGCCGCGCTCCTTCTTCACGCGGAATGTCTGCGATTGCCGCCGCTTTACCGCCTTTCTCTGTCTTTCTCCGTCCCGGCCTGTCCTCCGCCATTTTGCCGGAGATTCTCAAAGCGTCAGAGCGAAAGATAAATGCGTTTCATCTCGGCGGCGTCCTCGACCTGCGTGCCCGCCGATTCGCTGACGAGATAGGGCTCTAAGGCGAGCTGTCTGAGGGCGACCGCCAGCGGATAAAATTCCGGGCCGTACACCGTATCGGCAAACGTCAGGTGTTTCACTTCGCCCTTTGAAGAATACATGATCTTGGAAAAATGGACGTGGAAGTCCTTCATCCGCTCAAAGCCGAGTTCGTCGATCATATAAGAGAGGCGGGACAGGTAATCGTCCACCGTCTTTAAGGAGCCCTGTTCCCGCGCGTTGATGTGTCCGAAATCCACGCAGGGGGTAAACACGGGATCGATCTTGCAGAAGCGCACGATCTCTTCCACCGTGCCGATCTGCGCCAGCTTGCCCATCGTCTCGGGGCAGAATTTCATGTCCTGCAAATCGTTGAGGTAGATATAATCCCGCAGAATTTTCAGCCGGTCCTCCGTTTTTTCCACCGCTTCCCCGCGGCCGGCTTTTCCCTGCGCGGCCGGATGAAACACCACCCGGTTTCCCCCCATCAGCTTCGCCATCTTTCCGCTGTCCAGCACATACCCGTACGACTTTGCCGCCATTTCGTCATCCGGATTGGCAAAATTGACGAAATAGGGCGCGTGGACGGAAATCTCCACCCCCGCCGTCCGGAATGCTTCGCCGATGGAAGCCGCCTTTTCCTCGCTCATGCGCACGCCGCGCCCGAATGAGTACTCAAAGCAGTCCAGTCCCCGTTCCTTCACAAAAGCCGCCGACTCCTCCGTGTGCGAAAAGCCCGCCGCATAAAAACTTTCCGAATTTCCGCTCGGTCCGAATCTGATCATCCGTATGCCTCCGTTTTTTGCCTTTTCCCTTTTGAACTTTAATTCTCCGGCGCTGTTTTTACATCCTTTTGCGCTATTGTTGCGCACTTTTGCGCCCTTTCTTTTTATTTAAGCCTCTGATAATAACCGTGCCGGCGCCCGCTCAAAGCCGCAGACACGGCCGTCTGCCTGCGTTTTGACGTATCCGCACTTTCGGCCGGCTTTCAGCCCCGGCGCACCCGGCCGATGTCCTCGGTGAGCTGGGCTTCCAGTTCTTCCGCGCCCGAAAACGCGCGGATATCCCTCAAAAACCGGACGAATCCGACGTTCAGAGTCCGGCCGTACAGGTTTCCCGAAAAGCCGTCGAGATAGGTCTCCGTCAGCACCCGGTCGTTATGGAACGTGGGCCGCGAGCCGAAATTGGTGATACAGCGATATTCCCGCCCGTCCACCTGCACCCGCGTTTCGTACACCGCGCGTTTCAGGGGAAATTTGTTTCCGGGATAGAGGATATTGGCGGTAGGGAACCCGATCGTCCTCCCGACGTGCCGGTCCTCGATCACTTCGCCGCGCACGAAAAACGGCCCGCCCAAAAGCCTTGCCGCCCCCAAAACGTCTCCCCGTTCCAGCAGTTTCTTGACCGTTCCGCTGCTCACCTTCTCCCCGTCCAGTTCGAGAAGCCCCGAAACATCCGTGCGGATTCCGGTATAAGTCCCGAGAAAATCGGGCGTTCCCGCGGCGCCCTTTCCGAACCGGAAATCGCTGCCGCAAAAAAACGCCGCGGGGGAAAATTCTTTGAGGAGCAGATCGGCGAACTGCGCGGGCGAGAGATCGCGTATCTCTTCAAAGTCGAGTTCAAACGCAAAATCGGCACCCAGGGAAGCGAATATCGCTTCCCGTTCGGAAAAAGTGAACAGATCTGCGCCGCCTTTGCCTCCCGAAATGCACATCACGCCCACTGGCAGATTCAGCGTTTTCGCCTTTTCCAAAAGCATGCGGTGCCCTATGTGCATCCCGTCAAATCCGCCCAAAAGCAGAGCACATTCTTCGCCTGTATGGAATTTTCCCGTCAGATCCGCTATTTTCAGCATAATTTCGTCCCGATCCTCGCCCGGCCTGCCTTCACTTCGGCTATCCCGTAAAATTCCTGGCCGCGGTAAATTTTATAGCTGCCGTCGGGTGCGTCCGTCCGCACGGGAACGCCGTGAAAAATCCTGTCCCCGCCCGCCGGCAAAACCAGCGTTTCAAACGGCAACACCCGTTCGGTAGGAAGAATCGCCCGCGCAATCGTATCCTCGTTCAGCGCTTCAAACGCAATCGCGTTTCCGATTTCAAAACAGCCGCTCTGCGTGCGCCGGAGCGCGCTCATTACAGCCTTGGTACCCAGCGCCTCCGCCACGTCCCGCGCCAGCGAACGGATATACGTCCCCCCGCCGCACCGGATCCTGAACCGGAACGCATCCGCCTTTTCCGCCGGCCCCAGCAATTCAAACGAGTACACCGTCACTTCTTTGGGCGGAAGCTCGAAGTCCACGCCGGCACGGGCGAGGTCATACCCCCGCCTGCCGTTGATGTTTTTCGCGCTGTATCGGGGCGGAATCTGCGACAGTTTTCCCACAAACCGCGGAAGCACCGCCGCAATTTCCTCCGCCGCCGGAACGGCGCCGCCGGGAATCAGCTCCCCCGTCGAATCGAGGGTGTCCGAAGTCACGCCGAACGTGAATTCCGCGACATATTCCTTCTGCTTGTTCAGAAAATATTCAAACAGCCTCGTGGCGTTGCCGACGCCGACGGGCAGCACGCCGCCGGCCAGAGGGTCAAGCGTGCCCATGTGCCCGCAGGGCAGGCCCGTCAGCCATTTGACGCGGTTGACCACCGCCGACGACGTCATTCCCGAGGGTTTGTCCACGTTGACAAACCCGAACGTATCCACTTTCCTTTCCACGCGCCGCCACCGTCACCGCAATTCGATTCCCAGTTTGAAGCGCAGGTTGCCGAGAATTTTCTTTACAAAGCCGTCCAGCACTTCGGGGGTAAACGCTTTTTCCGCACTTTCGTCGGGCGTGAACGTCAGCGTGAACGCCATGCTCTTCTTGCCCGCAGGCACCTGCCCGCCGCGATACACGTCGAACAGCTCCGCCTTCGTGACGTATTTACAGGAATGCATCAGCACCTCTTCCACTTCCGCGCACGTCAGCTTTTCATCCGCCACCAGCGCGAGATCCCGCTTGACCGCCGGGAATTTCGGCAGGTTGGTGAACTTCACGCCGTCCTTCATTTCGGGATACAGCGCTTCCATATCCAGTTCGGCAAGGTACACTTTTTTATCCAGTCCCAGCGAAAGGGCGATGGCAGGGTCGAGTTCACCGAGACACCCCACCTCTTTTTCGCCCAGCATCAGCTTCGCCGAAACGCCGGGGTGCAGCCAGGGTTTCTCTGCGCGCGCGCAGGCGGGGCGGACATGGAACTGTTCGCACAGCGCTTCCACCGCCCCTTTCAGGTCGAAGAAATCGCAATGCGCGCCCCAGAGTCCCAGCGCCAGTTTCTCCCTCTCCTCCGGCTGTTCCGCAAGCGGCAAAGCCTTCGGAAGATACGCATTCGCCAGCTCGAATTCCCGCCCCTCTTCGTTGCCGCGGCGGATATTCCGCACGGCATTCTGCAACATGGACGGCGCGAGGAAGGTGCGGAGCACCGACAAATCCTCGCTGATCGGGTTAAGAATATGCACGGCCTTCCGTTCGGGCGCGTCCTCCGGCAGGCGGAACAGATCGAATTCCTTCGGGGAATAGAAGGAATAGTTGCAGGCTTCATGAAATCCCTGTACCCGCAGAATGTCTTTGATTTTCAGCTCCCGGCGCTGCGCGTCCGAAAGGCCGCCGCCCGTCACGCTCGCTTTTTCAAGGAAGGTGGGGACGATGTGATCGTATCCGTACATGCGGATGATCTCCTCCGCGAGATCGGGATAGCCGTCCACGTCCTCCCGCCAGCCGGGCAGAGTCACCGTCAGGGTGTCCCCTTCGAGCACGGGCGCGAAAGAGAGCCGGGACAGAATGCGCACGATCTCTCCGGACGGCACTTCGATGCCGAGAAGCGCGTTGATCTTCCGGACGCTCGCCGTCATCTTGCGCGGCGAAAGATCGGCGGCGCAGATATCTTCGGACAGATCGGTCACGGTGCCGCAACCGAGCTCCTCGATGAGGTGCAGGGCCCGCGCCATTCCCTTTCCGGACGTATAGGCGGAAACTCCCTTTTCAAAGCGGAAGGAAGAATCGGAGCTCTGCCCCAGCGCGCGGGAAGTTTTTCTCACGTTGTCGCGCGCAAATTTCGCCGCCTCGAAAAAGACGTTTTTCGTCGTCTCTTTGATTTCGCTGTTGAGTCCGCCCATAATTCCCGCCAGCGCCACCGGCTTTTCCCCGTCGCAGATGACGAGATTGTCGGAGCAGAGGGTGAACTCCTTCTTGTCCAACGTCGTGATCTTCTCCCCTTTGCGGGCGCGGCGGACGATGATTTTCTTCCCGCCGATGTCGTCCGCGTCGAAGGCGTGCATGGGCTGGCCCATTTCCAGAAGAACGAAATTGGTGATGTCCACGACGGGGGAAATGGAACGGAGTCCCGAAAGCGCCAGGCGCTTTCTCATCCACGCCGGAGATACCCCTCCCGTCACGTTTTCCACATAATGCCCGATGTAGCGCGGGCAGAGATCGGGCGCTTCCACTTCCACGCCGATCGGCGCTTTTTTGCTCGCGTGTTCCGTATACGAAACGTCCGGCTCTTTCAGCGGTTTTCCGAGCACCGCCGCCACTTCGCGCGCGATGCCGAGAATGCACTGGCAGTCCGGGCGATTGGCCGTCACCGAAATGTCGAAAATCCAGTCGTCCAACCCCACGACTTTCCGGATGTCCTCGCCGACGGGCGCCGAATCGTCCAGAACCAGCAACCCGTTCACTTCCGCGCCCGGATAAAAATCGTCGTTGATGCCGAGCTCCTCGCCCGAACAGAGCATCCCGCAGGACTCCACGCCGCGCAGTTTGCCCTTTTTGATCTTTTTGACCCCGCCGTTCTTTTCCGCCAGGGCGGGATTGGTCTCCACCACCGTCGAGCCGTCCAGCGCGCAGGGAGTTTTCATCCCCGCGAACACGTTGGGCGCACCCGTCACGATCTGCAGTTCCCTGCCGTATTTCTCCCCGCAATCCACCACACAGACTTTCATGTGATCGCTGTCGGGATGATCGGTCAGCGATTTCACCTGCCCGACCACGACTTTTTCCACCGCCTTGCCGAGATAGGAAAGTTCTTCCACTTCAAAGCCGCAGGAAAACAGCTTCTCCGCCAACTCTTCGGCGGAAACATCGATGTCCACATAATCTTTCAGCCAACTCAAAGGTGCTTTCATGATCTTTTCTCCCAATACTTGCGAAATTTCTGATGTCTTTTCCGGCTGGCCGTCGCTCAGCGGAACTGTTCCAGGAACCGCACGTCGTTTTCAAACAGCGCGCGGATGTTGTTGATGCCGTATTTGAGCATGGCGATCCGCTCGATGCCCATGCCGAACGCGAACCCGGTGTACTCGTCGGGATCGACGCCGCAGTTTTCCAGCACCCGGCGGTTGACCATGCCCGCGCCCAGCACTTCGATCCAGCCCGTGCCCTTGCACAGCCGGCAGCCCTTTCCGCCGCATTCCGAACAGCTGAGATCGACCTCCACGCTGGGTTCCGTAAAGGGGAAATAGGAAGGACGAAGCCGCACTTTGGTGGAAGCGTCGAACATCCGCCGCGCAAATTCCGCCAGCATGCCCTGCAAGTCGCAAAGCGTGATTCCGCGGTCGACCACCAGCCCTTCCATCTGGTGGAACATGGGCGAATGAGTGGCGTCGTCGTCCGAACGGAACACTCTGCCCGGAGAAAGAATCTTGATGGGCGGTTTTTCCTCTTCCATCACGCGGATCTGACCCGCCGACGTCTGCGTGCGGAGCAACAGATTCTCCGCGAGGTAAAAGGTGTCCTGCATATCGCGCGCGGGATGATCTTTCGGCGTGTTCAGCGCGGTGAAATTATAGTAGTCCGTTTCGATTTCCGGCCCCTCGAACACTTTGAAGCCCATGCCGGAAAAAATATCGATGAGCTGGTTTTTGACCAGCGTGATCGGGTGCAGCGCGCCGGGGCGGTATTGTCTGCCCGGCATCGTGACGTCGATCTGCTCGGCGGCGTATTTCGCCTCCATTTCCTTCTGGCGGACGACGGCCGCGCGCGCCTCGAATTGAGCTTCCATGTCCTCTTTGAACTCGTTGATGAGCTTTCCGAAGGCGGGGCGCTCCTCTTTCGGCAGATCTTTCATCCCGCTCATGATCGATTTCAGCTCCGCCTGGAATCTGGTTTTCAGTTCGTACAGAGCCCGTCCCGTTTCCGTTTCCCGCATGGCCGTTTCGGTCTTTTCCCGCAAGGCCCGGATCTTTTCCTTCATTTTTCTGTCCTCCGTTTTTGTTCTCCCGGCAAAACCGGCCGGTGTTTTATTCTTGTTTTTTTGTTTTTTGTTTTTTCTTTCTCTGTTCGTTTCCGCTTGCGGATTCCGGTCCTCCGGTTTCCGTTTCCGCCCGCCCTTTTCCGTCCTGCTTCTTATAAAATTTTCGGCAGCACGGCTTTTCGCAATGATAACCGCTGAAAACAAAACGCCCTGCG
>DVMZ01000100.1 GCA_018714725.1 Candidatus Scatosoma pullistercoris | reverse complement strand
GACTATATCTATCCCACGGTGCAGGCGGGGGCGAAATACGAAGACAAATACCTTCTCGGCACTTCGTTTGCCCGTCCCGTCATTGCGAAGCGTCTGGTCGAGATCGCCAAAAAAGAGGGCGCGGACGCAATCTGCCACGGCTGTACGGGCAAGGGAAACGATCAGGTGCGCTTTGAACTGACCATCAAGGCTTTTGCTCCCGAAATGAAGATTATCGCGCCCTGGCGTATCTGGGACATCAAGAGCCGCGAAGAGGAAATCGAATACGCAGAAGCGCATAAAATCCCTCTGAAAATCACGCGGGAGACCAACTATTCCAAGGACAAGAACCTGTGGCATCTTTCCCATGAAGGCCTCGACCTCGAAGATCCCGCCAACGAACCCGATTACGATAAAATCTGCGAACTGGGCGTTTCTCCCTGGGCGGCTCCCGATCAGCCCACCTATCTCACCATTCATTTTGAGAAGGGGATTCCCACCGCGATCGACGGCAAAGAAATGGACAGCGTATCTCTGATCGAGAAGCTGAACAAAGTGGGTGGCGCCAACGGCGTCGGGCTCTGCGACATGGTGGAAAACCGTCTGGTCGGCATGAAGTCCCGCGGGGTGTACGAGACCCCCGGCGGCACCATTCTCTATACCGCGCACGAGTTGCTGGAATCCATCTGCCTCGATAAAGCGACGATGCATTATAAACAGCTGATCGCGATCAAATTCGGAGAAATGGTGTATGACGGACAGTGGTTTACTCCTCTGCGCGAAGCGCTGACCGCTTTCGTCAACGAAACGCAGAAAACCGTTACCGGCGACGTGAAGCTGAAAATTTATAAGGGCAACGTCATGAACGCGGGAATCACCTCCCCGTATTCGCTGTACAGCGAGGACATTGCGACGTTTGACGACGACGGCGGCGCTTACCATCAGAACGATGCGGAAGGATTCATCAATCTGTTCGGGCTTCCGATTAAGGTGAAAGCGCTTCTCGACGCAAAGAAACTCAAATAAAATCCAGGCACTCGAAAAGGTCAAAAGTCGTCCGCGCTGCATTTTGCAGCGCGGACGATCGGAATCATCAGGTATTATGTATAACGTATTTATTGACGGACGGGAAGGAACGACCGGATTGCAGATTTACGACAGACTTATGTCTCGCAAAGATCTTCGGTTGCTGACGCTTCCCGAGGAACTTCGCAAGGACACATCGGCGCGGAAGGAGATGATCGACCGCGCGGACGTCGTCTTTTTATGTCTGCCGGACGCCGCGGCAAAGGAATCGGTTGCGCTGTGCGGGAATCCGGATACGAAAATCATCGACGCTTCGACGGCGCACCGGACGGCGCCCGGATGGGCTTACGGATTTCCCGAATTGTCGCCTGTTTTCAGACAGGCGATTGCCGCCGGAAAGAGGATTGCCAATCCCGGTTGTCATGCCAGCGGATTCATCTCGCTGGTTTATCCGCTGGTGAGCGCAGGCATCGTGGGGGCGGATTATCCGTTTGTCGCGCATTCCGTAACGGGATACAGCGGCGGCGGGAAAAAGATGATCGCCGAATACGAATCGGAAGGGCGGGCTTTGGAATTGGACAGTCCGAGGCAATACGGGCTCACGCTCCGGCATAAACATCTCCCGGAAATGACGAAAACCTGCGGACTTGTCCGCGAACCCGTTTTCAATCCGATCGTGGCCGATTATTACGCGGGAATGTGCGTGACGGTGCCGCTGTTTGCCGATCTGATGAAAGTCAGGCTTTCGCCTGCGTCCCTCAGGGATTTTTACCGGGACTTTTACAAGGACGCAAAGCTCATTTCCGTGGACGGAGAAGAGCGTTCCTATCTCGGCGCGAACAATCTGGCGGGCAGTGACCGGATGGAAATTTATGCGGGCGGCAATGAAGAACGGCTGATCGTCTGTTCGAGATTCGACAATCTCGGCAAAGGGGCTTCCGGCGCGGCAGTGCAGAACATGAACATCGCGCTCGGGCTGGAAGAAACGGCGTTTCTGAAGGGAATAAATTAAGCGGTTTTGCGAGAGCAGAACTGACGGAAGGATAATTGGATTATGAGAAAGAACGGAGTCAATAAAGAGATGAAAGCGATCCCCGGCGGCGTGTGCGCGCCGGCCGGATTTCAGGCAAACGGAGTGCATTGCGGAATCCGCAAAAATAAGGAAAAGAAAGATCTGGCGTTGATCATCTGCACGAAACGTGCGGCGACAGCCTGCGTCTATACGACCAATCTGGTCAAAGGAGCGCCCATTCTCGTCACGCAGAAACACGTTGCGGACGGGTATGCCCGGGCGGTGATCGTCAACAGCGGAAATGCAAACACCTGCAATTCCAACGGCGTGGAAATCGCGGAAAAGATGTGTTCGCTGGTGGAAGAGTATTGCAGGATTCCCGCCGACGACGTGGTGGTCGCTTCGACAGGTGTTATCGGGCAGAAACTTTCCGTCGATCCCATTGCGGCCGGTATGCCGGCGCTGGCCGGCGGGTTGGGAGAAAGCCCGGAAAACAGCCTTGCCGCGGCGGAAGCCATCATGACGACGGATACCGTCGTAAAAGAACTGGCATACGAGTTTGAACTCGGCGACATCAAATGCCGTATCGGCGGCGTCTGCAAAGGAGTGGGCATGCTCTGTCCCAATATGGCGACGATGTTGATGTTCATCACGACGGACGTGAACATCACGCCGGAAATGTTGCAGAAAGCGCTTTCCGCGGACATCAGGGATTCGGTGAATATGGTCAGCGTAGACAGGGATACTTCGACCAACGACACCCTCTGCGTGATGGCGAGCGGTCTTGCCGGCAATGCGGTCATCGATCGGCCGGATACCGATTACAAGAAATTCTGCCGGGCGCTGCATGCGGTGACTTCGGCGATGTGCCGGAAGATTGCCGCGGACGGCGAAGGGGCGACCAAGCTCATCGAATGCAACGTCACGGGAGCAAAGTCCAAACAGATTGCCCGCACGGTGGCGAAGTCCGTTGTCTGTTCCAACCTGCTCAAAGCCGCCATTTTCGGCGCAGACGCAAACTGGGGCCGGGTTTTGTGCGCGATCGGGTATTCGGGCGCGGCGGTGGACGTAAACAAAATCGGCGTGTCGTTCGTTTCCGCGGCGGGGAAAATCGAGGTCTGCGAGGACGGAATGGGCATTGCGTTTTCGGAAGAAGCGGCAAAAAAGATACTCAGCGAAAAAGAGATCGAAATCCGGGTGGAACTGCACGACGGAAATTACGGCG
>DVMZ01000009.1 GCA_018714725.1 Candidatus Scatosoma pullistercoris | reverse complement strand
GAGCAATACCGCAATTCCCGAATCGTCCGCCGACGAAATCGTAGCCGTAATCAGCTGTCCTTTTTTGAACTTCGGCTGATTGTCCATGTTCGCGACAACTTCTTCCATCGTCGCTTTTGCTTCTGTTTCCATTCCTTCCATCTTTAAGAGAACCTCCTGAGTTTGCGCGTTAGGGGTACTTGCACCCGTAACGATACCTACCTTTTTGAATCCTTTGAGCGCCTTGTAGTCCAGATCGTCCGAATTCCGCATACGAAAGACATGATTGCAATACTTTGTACAGATGTCGTACAGCTTTCCCGTATTGCTGCTGTTCAGTCCTCCGATGACCAACATGGCGTCGCATTGCCTGGCGAGCTTTTCCGCTTCGTTCTGGCGTCCTATAGTAGTATAGCAAATTGTTTTAAAAACTTCAACTGTTTTTCCGCACCTATCCTTAATAATTTTAATAATTTTTTCAAATTTTTCATTGGAATAGGTCGTCTGAGCCACTACGCAGCACTTTTTATCGGGCAAAACGGAAAAATCGTCCTCTTCGGAGGAAAAAATAAAGGCACTGTCCTCACACCACCCGTTCAGTCCGATTACCTCCGGATGCGTCGGTTCCCCCACGATAACAATCGCGCTTCCCTGCGCATAGGCTTCCCGGACGATCTTCTGCGTACGATGCACAAATTCACAGGTACAATCCACTACGCGGATGCCGCGCGAGGCGCATTCGTCGAAAACTCGTTTTCCCGCCCCGTGCGAGCGTATGATCAGAGTCGCCCCGTCCGGAACGTCCGACAGGGCTTCCACCGTGACGATTCCCCGCCGGGTGATGGTATCCACCACTTCTTTGTTGTGTATGATTTCCCCGTAAATATAAGTATTTTCGGGGTTTACGGACAAAGCGGTATCCACGGCCTTTTTCACGCCGTGACAAAACCCGCCGCTTTTCGCAACCAGAACTTCCATGGACTTCTCCGTTTATCTTTCCGTCTCCGTTTTTTTCTTTCCCTTTTTGGCGGCGAGAAATTCGGCATGCTGCCGGCGCATCGAAAGCAATTTCTCGCAAAGTTTCCGGTCTGCTTCCTGCAACTCCTCTTCCGTCAGTTTTTTGTCGTAATATTCCGTAAACTCAAAGGGTTCGCCGATCAGAATGTGATTCAGCCGGAAAGGACGAGGTTTTTTGTAAATCATCATGGGAACGATAGGCACTTTTGCTTTTATCGCCATCATGGCCGCGCCGCCTTTGAACGGAAGCATTTCCGCGTCCGTCTTATTCCTGGTCCCTTCGGGAAACAGGGAAATTTTCTCCCCGTTTCTGAGACATCTGAGCGAATCCATCACCGCGCGGACATCCGATCCGTCCCGATTGACGGAAATTACTTTCAGCTTCTTACAGAATCCTTTCATAAACCAATTGTTGACGACCGACTTTTTGGACACGAAATGAATTCCCTCCCAGGTCGTCGAAGCCGGATAAATAACGTCCCAGATCCTGTAATGATTGCAGACGTACACACAGGCGCCGTCTTTTACCTTTCGGTTCCCGTAAAACCGAAAGGGCAGGCAGAGCCAAAAAACGGGAATCACCAGGATTCTCAAGAAATTGAGAAGTCCCATGATATGCCGCCCCTTCCGGTTTGCCGGTACGGTGATCGACGATTTTCCGTCCGCACGGGAGGCCTTTCCCGTTTTTTTCTCTTTCGCTTCCGGTTGAATCCGTTCTTCCATAATGTTTCCCTTTTTCAGATTTTCGACTGAATCAACGACTTGATCTCGGCGACGACTTCTTCGATTCCCTTCTCCGACGTATCGATAACGACGGCGTCTTCCGCTTTTTTCAGCGGCGAAAATTCCCGTTCCGAATCCTGTTTGTCCCGTAACTCGATCTCCTTGCGGAGCGCTTCAAAATCCACCTTTTGTCCGCGGGATTCCAGCTCCTTCATGCGCCGCATTGCGCGCACGCGGCTGTCCGCCGTGATAAAAAATTTGAATGCGGCATCCGGCAGCACCGTCGAACCGATGTCCCGCCCGTCCAGCACACAGGACATATCCGAAGCGATTTTTCTCTGCATCTTCACCATCTTTTCCCGCACGGCTTTATGGGCGGAAATAGCCGACGCAGCCAGGGAAACCTCGTTTTTCCGGATCGCCTCCGACACGTCTTCGCCGTCGAGAACGGTATGCTGACTTCCGTCTCTGTACCGGATTTCCAGCCGCAGCGAATCCAGCATTTTTCCGACCGCCCGCGCGTCCTTCGGGTCAATCCCCTCGCGCAGCGCTTTCAACGCACAGGCGCGGTACATTGCCCCCGTATCGAGGTACAAAATATGATAATCTTCCGCCAGCCTCCTGGCCACAGTGCTTTTCCCGCTTCCGGCCGGCCCGTCCAGCGCAATGTTGTAAATTTCCGAAATATCTTTACGCAAAACTCTCGCTCCTCTCAGATAAATATGGGAAACAGCGCTTCCGGCCGGCCGCTCCGTAAACAGCATCACGCGGATACAACGGGCCAGACTGCCTTCCGTTTCCGGCTCCGTACAGGCAAAAAGCGGCGCAAAATCATATCCGCACTCTCTTGCCGCCTTGGCGGGATGCCGGGAATGCAGATCGGTCGTCAGGGAAAAAAGAAACCCGTCCGCTTCTTCCTTCCTCAATTTATTTTTCCGGAAAATTTCATCCAGCAATTCTTTGACCGCACCTGAAATTTCCTCCGGAGTATCCGCTTCCACCGTCGTGGCACCGCGAATAATCGTCATAATTCCGCCTCCCGAACACATTTTCCGGCTCCGCAACCGCGCCGTATTTTTTCAACTTCTGTCTGTAATTCCGTGTAATATTATACACGCAAATCCCTTCTTCCGTCAAGCGAATCCGCCCGCTTTTCAGCGCGTCCGCTCATTTTATACTGTTTCCCGCCGCATATCCCGTGGAAAACGCAATCTGAAGATTAAATCCTCCCGTAAAGGCGTCAACGTCGAGCGTTTCTCCGCAAAACCGCAATCCATGCACTTTTTTCGACTCCATCGTCTTCGGATCCACGCCGGACAGTGCCACGCCGCCGGAAGTGACGACCGCTTCCGAAAAGCCCCTGAGACTCTTCGGCTGCATGGGAAATTCTTTCAGCGCCCAAAGAAGCGCCCGACGTTCCTCTTTTGTCAGGCTGTTCACATTTTTCCTGCCGTCTGTCCCGCTCGCTTCCAATACGGCGCCGATCATCTTCTGCGGCAATAAATCGTCCAAGGCATTGCAAAGCATCCGGTTTTTATACTTCTCAAAATCCCTGAGCAACCGCCGGTCGAGCGTCTCCTGATCCAAAGCAGGTTTCAGATCGAGCGTCAACCTGATTTCCTCCGCGGGCAAACGATTGATCATTGCAGAAAGCGAAAGCACCAGCGGGCCGGAAATCCCGAAATGCGTGAACAACAATTCTCCGAAGCCCTCGTAAACGGTTTTCTTGCCCCGCTTTGCCGTCAATGAAATATTTCTGAGCGTCAGCCCCTGCAAATTTTCAAAAAAATTCCCCTTCAGATTCAACCCGCAAAGACTGGGCTTCGGCTCGACCAATTCGTGCCCCGCCTCCACAGCAAACCGGTAGCCGTCCCCCGTAGAACCGGTCGTCGGATAACTCAGTCCGCCCGTACAGACGATTGCCTCATCGCAAAGATATTCTCCGCGATCCGTTTTCACCCCTTTTATTCTGTCACACATAATACCTATGTCTGACAAAGCAGATTGAATTTGAAGTTTCTCAACCGTTTCCGAAAGGTGAATCCGGACTCCCGTTTCTCTGCAAGCCCGTTCGAGGGCCCTGGTGACGTCGCTGGCATGATCGGAAACGGGAAAGACACGATTCCCCCGCTCCGTTTTCAAAGCTGTGCCGTGCGCAATAAAGAACTCTTTGGCAGCTTCCGGAGAGAAAGAATATATTGCGCCCTTGAGAAATTTTCCGCCGCGGACGACGTTTTCGAGAAATTCCTCCGGCGGAACGTCGTTGGTCAGATTACAGCGTCCCTTTCCGGTGATATAGATTTTTTTTCCGAGCTTTTCGTTTTTTTCAAACAGAATAACGTTATTTCCGTTTTTGGCGGCCGCATACGCCGCCATGAGTCCGGAAGCCCCGCCCCCGATCACGCATACGTTCTTCATTTCTCCGTCTCCGCGATAACAAAGAATTTCGACGCGAAATACGCGCCGAAATTCTTTCTCTTCATGATAAACGATTTTTTCAGATTTTCATTCAGACCGGATATACTTCGCCTTTGGCCAGATCTCTGTCTACGCCCTTTTTCTGAGCCTCTCTCCATTTGAAGAAGTTTTCGGCAACCTGTTCAAATACGGCATAGGAAAGAACATCTTCTTCCTTCTCGTAATATCCCATTTCCACGAGCTTCTTTTTGGTCTCTTCATATTCGGGCTTCATATCGTCTGCGGGGCGATAATCAATTCTCTGAATATTTCCGAGCACTTTTTTGGCGACCTCTTCATTGATAGGCATGGGCAATTTCCCGTACTTTCCGGCAAAGAGGTCTTTGGTCTCTTTGGTAACCATTTTATAGCGCTCGCCCATGATGACATTGAGAACTGCCTGCGTGCCGACGATCTGAGACGAAGGCGTCACGAGCGGCGGATAGCCGCAATCTTTCCGGACATTGGGAACTTCCGCAAGGCATTCCATCAGTTTGTCTTCCTTTCCGGCCTTTTTCAGCTGATTGATAAGGTTGGAAAGCATACCGCCGGGGACCTGATAGATCAACGTATTGACGTCGATTCCCTTGACTTTGTCCGTCAGGATACCGTCGTCTTTCAGGCGTTTTTCCACTTTCTTGAAATGCGAAACAATCGGCAGCAGTTTTTCAATCTGAATACCCGTATCGTAGCCGGTTCCTTTCAGCGTGGCCACCAACGGCTCGGTTGCGGGCTGAGAAGTTCCGTTGCCAAGCGGCGAAAGCGCCGTATCCACGATATCCACGCCGGCCAGAATCGCCATCAGATACACCATGTCGCCCGTACCCGTCGTATTGTGCGTATGCAGGTGCAGTTTGGTTTCGGGGCGAAGTTCCTCTTTCAGCGCTTTTACGAGTTCATAAGTATCGAACGGCAGAAGCAGGTTGGCCATATCTTTCAGGCAGATATTGTCAGCGCCCATGTCCTCCAGCTGTTTCCCGAGCTTCACAAAGTATTCCTTTGTATAAACGGGACCGGTCGTATAACAGATGGTCGCCTCGCAGACGCCGCCGTATTTCTTGATCGCCTTCATAGAAGTTTCAAGATTTCTCGGATCGTTGAGCGCATCAAACACACGAACGACGCCCACGCCGTTTTCGATGGATTTTTCCACGAACTTTTCGACGAGATCATCGGCATAATGACGGTAGCCAAGAAGATTCTGACCTCTTAAAAGCATCTGAATCGGGGTCTTTTTGAGATGAGATTTCAACACCCGCAATCTTTCCCAAGGGTCCTCGTTCAGAAAGCGCAGGCAGGAGTCGAAGGTGGCTCCGCCCCAGGCTTCCAGCGAATAATAACCGATATCGTCAAGCTGTTCCAGCACGGGAAGCATTTCGTCGAGACGCATTCTCGTCGCCGCCTGTGACTGATGCGCATCGCGAAGAATGGTTTCCGTGATCATGATTTTTTTGTTTTGCGTTTTGATTTCCATATTCGTATTACCTCTTCAATTTCATCCCTGCCGGCAAAGCCTGTATCAGAACAGGGACAGCAGGAAGCCTGCCGCAATCGCCGAACCGATGACGCCGGCAACGTTGGGCCCCATCGCGTGCATGAGCAAGTGATTGCTGGGATCGATCTCCCTGCCGATATCCTCGGAAACTCTCGCCGCCATGGGCACTGCCGAAACTCCTGCGCTGCCGATCAGAGGATTGATCTTGCCATGAGAAAGTTTGCACATGATTCTGCCCATCAGAAGTCCGCCGATCGTTCCGAATGCAAAGGCAAACAACCCGAGGCCCACAATTTTCAGAGTGCTGAACGTGAGGAACACTTCCCCGTAAGCCTTACACCCGACGGATACGCCGAGGAAAATCGTAATGGTATTCATGAGTCCGTTCTGCGCCTGCGAAGAAAGGCGTTCCGTCACACAGGATTCTTTCAGGAGATTTCCCAACATCAGCATCCCCAGCAGAGGAATCGCGTCGGGGAGCAGAATTCCCACCACCAGCGTGACTACAATAGGAAAAATAATCTTTTCCAGTTTGCTCACTTTGCGAAGCTGCTGCATCTTGATGGCGCGTTCTTTCTTCGGAACCAGCAGTCGCATAAGCGGCTTCTGAATAAACGGAATGAGCGCCATGTATGAATAAGCGGCAATCGCAATCGCGGAGAGCAGATCTTCGGGCGTTTTTCCCGCCAGCATCTGCGTCACATAAATCGCTGTAGGTCCGTCGGCGCCGCCGATAATGGCGATCGAGCAAGCCGCCGCAAGGTCAAAGCCGAGAATCACCGCCAGAACGAGCGCGAGAAAAACGCCGAGCTGGGCGGCTGCCCCCATAAGCATGCTCTTCGGATTGGCAATCAGCGGCCCGAAATCGGTCATCGCACCGATTCCGAGGAAGATCAACGGCGGATAAATGACGTTCTGCACTCCGTAGAAGAGATACCAAAGCAATCCCCTCGATTCCGGCAGTACGTTTTCGTAAGTATGTTCTACGCCTTCCTTATATTGTCCCCAAAGCACATCATAAGCGCCGGGAAGATTGATCAGGAATACGCCGAATGCAATCGGCAACAGAAGCAACGGCTCAAATTTTTTGACGATCGCGAGATAAAAGAGCAGGAAAGAAACGAGGAGCATCACATAATTCTGCCAGGTTCCCGCATTGAGTCCGGACGACTCCCACAGCCCTTTCAGCATCTCGCCGATCCCGACGAGTAAATTTTGCGTCATAGACAGTACTCCTTATCCGATCAGGAGATAACGCAAAGAACGGCGTCAGATTCAACGTTTGCGCCTTTGTCCACGCAGAAAGAAACTTTACCGTCACAAGGAGCGGTAATATCGTTATCCATCTTCATCGCTTCCAGGACGAGCACCGGCTGATCCTTCTTGACCGTCGCCCCTTCCGCCACGAGAAGTCCTTTGATGAGGCCGGGGAACGGAGCGAGAACTTTTTCGCCGGTTGCAGGCGCCGCCTTAGGAGCCGGAGCAGCCGCGACGGGTGCCGCCTGCGCCACAGGCGCCGCTTTAGGGGCCGGAGCCGCCGCGACGGGTGCCGCTGCGGGAGCAGGAGAAGCCGCTACCCCCTTTTCCTCAACGCCTACTTCATAACTTTTTCCATTGACAGTGATAACAAAATTACGCATGATACTATCTCCTTAAATTTTCCTGATTCTTTTTACCGTAAATTCACATTTCGGTGTTTCTTTCGCATAATACGCCATCAGCGCGGCGGTAATCACCGCCACCGTTTCCTCCGACAGCTCTTCCTCAGCCCCGGCGGCCGGAAGAACAACTGCCTGATCGGGCTTCGTCCCGGCTTTTTCTTTTTCGGTCACAGGGGGGGTGGCACCCTTTGCGCCATCTCCGGTTCCCGTCGCTTTGCGCATACAGAATCCGACCAGCCAGATCACTCCGATCAGAAACGCGATGCCGATAAAGACGACGATAAAGCCGAGCAACGCATCGACAAGCGCTTCTCCCACGCCGATTTTCTGATAACCTTCGGGAAGAGAAGTTCCCGAACCATCCAGTAACAAATTCCACATACTCCGACCCTCGCTTTATTTTGCAAGCATCTGCAGAGAAGCAATCAGATACTGTCTCACAAACTGCGGCTCGATGACGGCGTCGATATACCCGTCTTTCGCCGCGTTGATCGGATCGGAATTTTCGTCCGCGTAACGCGCTTCCAGGGCGGGGCTGCTCTCTTTCCCGTTTCCGAGCTCTACGACCGCGCCCTGCACGCTGTCGAACAGAGCGATGCGCGCCGTCGCAAATGCGCAGGTGTAATCAAATCCCGCTGATTTTGCCGCGAACAACGAATATCCGAGTCCGATGGCTTTCCGGTAAACCACCGCGATCTTCGCCGTATCGACGGTATCAAGACGATCGAGATATTCCGCTGCTTCCTTCATCACCCGGCTGTCGTTCGTAGCCATTGTGGCTTCAATCCCCTTGACGTTGAGGAAAGTGATAAACGGCAGCTGATAACAGCTGGCAAGTTCCGCGAAATCTTTCACTTTGGCAAGTTTACCCGCATTGAGCTCCACGCCCTCTTCTCCGCCGTCAAAGAGAACCGCGGCTACAGAAATGCCGCCGATCCGGCCGAGAACGGTCTTTACGTCCTTTTCATAACTTGCGCCGATTTCCAGATACGATTCAAATACAGCAAGCATATTTTCCGCCGTCGCCGAATCGTTGAGCGCGGGAATGCAATTGTTGAGTTCCGCTTCCATCATCGAAACATTCAAAAGCTCGGAAAGCGTTGCAATCTTCTCCCGGATTTCGGAAAAATCCGCCACCGCAAAGGCCGGCATTCCCGTTTTGCCCAGCGAAGCCGCTCCGCCGACTTCCTCTTTGGTCAGATTCTTTCCGGCTTTTGCGGAGAGGACAAACGGACTGTTGATGGCAAGAACGCTCTTCTTTTCGATAAAAAAGGTAAAATCAGCAATCGCCGCAAGCATCGCCGCCGAACCGTAAACCTCGCCGTTCACCACGACATACTGCGGAACCACACCTTTCAGCTGAGTGCTTCTCATCAGAAGTTTTGCCAGGC
>DVMZ01000099.1 GCA_018714725.1 Candidatus Scatosoma pullistercoris | reverse complement strand
GTTTGCAACGCGTCCGCAAGGCGGTGTTCGCGCGGGAGAGACGGGTAGCCGATGGCGATATGCACCTGTTCGATGGGCTTGGTGCGGATCAGGGAAAGATGTTTTAAGGAAATTTCCTTTTTCCTCGGCCGGAATGTTTCCGCCGCCGGCATATCAAAATACGTTTCCACCAGCGTTTCCGCCGTGCGCAGATCGATTCCGCCCGCAAAAGAAACGACGATGTTCCCGGGACAGTACCGTTCCTGTTTATAACGGAAAATATCTTCCCGCGTAAATGCTTTCACGTTGGCAGCGGGGCCGAGAATATTCCTGCCGTAGCCGGAATTTCCGTAGTAAGCGGAAGAGAGAAGATCGAAACAAAGATCGTCCGGCGTGTCTTCGTTCATGGAGATTTCTTCGCAGACCACCCCTTTTTCCCGGACCATTTCCTCATCGGGAAAAGTGCTGTTCAGAAACAGATCGGACAGAATTTCAAACGCTTCCGCCGTATGATCGGAAGTACATTTGGAATAGTAACAGGTGACGTCTTTTCCCGTGAAGGCATTGACCTGAGCGCCGATGCGGTCGAACGCATCCGAAATTTCAAAAGAAGTGCGCTTTTTCGTCCCCTTGAACTGCATATGCTCGATAAAATGAGAAATGCCGTCCTCTTTGTCCGTTTCGACGGATGAGCCTGTGCCGACCAGTATGCCCATAGTGACGGAAAGCAGACCTTCCATTCGTTTGACGACCAGCCGAAGTCCGTTGGGGTATCTTTTTTCGTAAACCATAAATTGAATTTATCCTCCGTTTTGCAGGTTCTCCGACACGGTGACCGCGCAGAGAGAATGTATTTCATAATAAGTCAGAATATCGCCGAGCGCGTCTGCCGTGGCTTCCATGGGGTGCATGAGCACGAATTCGCCCCCTTTGATGTCCTTCGTGGCGCGCGTATAAATGAGCGAAGCGTCCTTATCCCGCCAGTCGATCGTATCGCGGGACCAGAGAATGGTTTTCATATTCAGTGCCGCGCAGGCTTCCAGGGAAGCTTTGCCGTAGGAGCCGGACGGCGGCGCAAACAAGGTTATTTCCGCGCCGGTCATCAGGCGGATAAACTGATTGCAGACGGAAATTTCCTGAAGATTTTCCTCTTCCGAAAGAGCCGCATGGTCTTTATGAAAATAGCCGTGATTGCCGAGCTCATGCCCCCGGGAGAGAATTTCCTTCACACAGGCGACATTGTCGTCCGCCCAGCTTCCGCCGAGAAAAAAGGTGGCTTTCGCGTCGTGTTCGTCCAGGATGTCCAGAATGCGGTACACTTCTTCCGTTCCCCAATAAATATTGAACATCAGGGAAACGCCGTCCGTTTCCGTCGGAGCGCAACGATAGACATTGCTCTCTCCGCCGGCGTCCACCGCTTCGCTGCCGTTCACGGGGAACAGGCAGACGACGCCGATGGAAAAGATCAAAAAGCCCAACGCACAGTTGGTGGCAATGTTCAGCCGGACGTCCCGGGAAAGCCGTGTTTTACGGGCGTTTTTGGGGGATGAATTTTTCACAGCGATCACCTCGAAAAAAGATTCCGTATTATCTTATTTTCGGGGCGCCCCGATTATGCCACGGCCGGCCCTTGCGGTTCCCGCCGGCTTTCCGGAAATTCGGGAAAAACGACGGGATTATTTGAGTTTCACGATTGTAACGCCCGTTTCCCCTTCTCCGTATTTGCCAAGGCGGAATTCCGCGACGTGTTTCTGTTTTTTCAGGAAATCGTGAATCCCTGCGCGGAGCTTTCCGGTGCCCACGCCGTGCACAATCCGCACTTCTTCCAGATTGGCCAGCACGGCGGCATCGAGAAAGGCTTCCACTTCGGGAAGAGCTTCCTGGACGGTCAGGCCGATGACGTTGATTTCCAGGCCGGGAATGGGTCTCGGCGTAAGATTTTTGGCCACCTGAACGTTATCCGCCGTTTTTCCGCCCCCTCTTTTTAAGGTTTTCTGCTTATTATTCTGTGCATTGGCGGGCGGAATTAACAGAGAAAGGTCGGAAAATTTACTCCGGATCCGGATATTGCCGCACAGAATTTCCGCTTCGCCTTTCTGAGCGCGAACCGCCTGCACGATTCCTTCCTGCCCGATGGTTCCCACGAATACGCGATCGCCCGGTTTCAGCCGGTCGGCGGAGACGGGAAGATATTGCGGGCGGGAAATCTCTTCTTTTTCCACATCGTAAGCCTGATCGGCCAGACGGTTTTTCAGCGTCCTCGCCCGGATGAGATCGGATTCGGAAATCGTCTCTTTTTCGAATATTTTTTCGATCTCGGAAAGCAATTCTTCCGCTTCCGCGGTGCGTTCGTTGATAATGCGCCTGGATTCGGCGCGGGCGGACAGGGAAAGGCGCTCCTTCTCTTTTTTCAGCTTTTCCCGCTCTTCGTCCAGCGCCTTGATTTTTTCTTCCCACTCCGCTTTCAAACGGTTGCTCTCTTTCAGAGTTTCTTCCGCGCGGATACGGCTGGTTTCCGCAGTGCGGACGATGTTTTCAAATTTCTGTGCCCCTTCCGAAAGATTGTGCAGCGCGTCTTCCAGAATCTCTTCTTTCAGCCCCAGACGCCGCGAGATCGCCAGCGCGTTACTCGACCCGGGCAAGCCGATTTTAATCACATACAGCGGCCGCAGAGTATCCGAATCGAATTCCATACAGGCGTTCTCGATTCCTTCCGTGGCAAAAGCAAATTCTTTCAGAGCCGAATAATGAGTGGTCACCACGCCCGTGCACCCCGTTTTCAGAAGATAGGAAACGACGGCTTTGGCAAGCGCCTGTCCTTCGTCGGGATCGGTGCCGCCGCCCAGTTCATCGACGAGCACCAGGCTGTTCCCATCGGCTTTGCCGACAATTTCCACGATATTGGTGACGTGCGAAGAAAAGGTGGAAAGATTTTCCTCAATGCTCTGCGCATCGCCCACGTCGCAGTAAATTTCTTTGAATACGGAGACTTCCGCGCGTTTTGCGGGAATGAAAAAGCCGCACATCGCCATCAGGCAGAACAGCCCTACCATTTTCAGCGTCACCGTCTTGCCGCCCGTATTCGGACCGCTGATCAGCAGAAACCGGTAATTTTTGCCGAGAGAAAGGCTGACGGGCACCACTTTTTTTCTGTCGATCAGCGGGTGCCTGCCCTGATCGAAGGAAATGATTCCCCGGTCGTTGACTTCGGGGCGTACGCAGGAGAGCTTATAACAATACTCCGCCCGGGCATAACAGCCGTCGAGCTCTTCCAGCACTTCGATGTCTCGCAATAAATCGTCGCCCATGAAGCCCGCCCGCCGGGACAGTTCGCCGAGAATGCGTTCCACTTCCTCCTTCTCGTCGATGGCGAGTGAACGCAATTCGTTGTTCATTTCAAGAACTTGTTCGGGTTCAATGAAAAAAGTGGCGCCGCTGGCCGAGCGGTCGTGAATAAATCCTTTGACATTGCGCTTGTATTCCGCGCGAACGGGAAGAACATACCGGTTGTCCCGCATCGTGATGATGCCGTCCTGCAGGTACTTTCCCTCCTCTCCCGTCAGATACTCGGAGAGACGCACGCGGATGCGCTCGTTCAGCGCACGGATTTCACGGCGGATGGAATATAATTTGTCGCTGGCATAATCGGAAACCTCGGTGTCGCTGAGAATTTTCGTGGAAATATCCTCTTCGAGCGCCGCGTCGAAATACAGCCTGTCCGCAATTTCTTTCAGCGCACTGACCGATTCGTCCGTCACGGAAGAAATGCCGTTGTGCGCCACGCGGGCGGAGCGCAGGAGATTGCCGACGGAAAGCAGTTCCCCGCAAGAGAGCGCCGAACCCTTTTTCGCGCGTTCGATTTCGTCCGAACATTCGGGAAAATACTCGATTTTTCCCACACCGTAACGAAAGAGCAAGGTCATGGATTCGTCCGTCAGAGAAAGACTTCTTCGTACGTCGGCAAGCCCCGAGGCCGGAAGGGCGTTTCGGAGCTTTTCTTTGCTCCCGTCCAGCACGGCATATTCTGCGGCCAGAGCGAGAATTTTATTCAGTTCTGTCTTTTCGATTGCTTTTGCGTTCATGGGGATGTCATCCGTTTGCGTTGAAATGGTGGTATGGTTTGCGTCCGCCGGATACGGCATTAAAGGAAGCTTTGGTTCCGGTGTCCGGAGGTATAATTTCCGCTCGGCGGCAGCGTGCGGTCAAAAAGTGCGCCTGCATTTTCGGGAATTTCGTCCGGAAGCTCCGCACAATTATAAATCTCAAACCGGCATTGCCCTTCGGCGCTTCGGTAACGGCGGACGGGAAACACTCTTCCCGCTTCGTCGGTCAGATGATAGACGCGCTTTTTGTCGCAACCGGAGCAGGTTTTTCCGAACGGACAGTAGCAAAGATCCATCAGTTTGATTCCGCCGCCGGACAACACAAACGCGCCCGGGGCCGCAAGCCGGCGTTGCTCACTCGAGGCGAGTTCTTTGGACAGAGCAAACCGGCATATCGACGGTTCTTTCAGGAGTTCGCCGACGGCGATCGGATTGGTCAGATTGAATCCCGTCCCGGCAAAAAGTTTGCACCCGCATTCGCGGGCAAAAGGAACGGCACCGTAATTTTCCCCGTATATCCCGTCAAGGCCGGAACTTCTGACAAGTTCCGCCGCCCGCACAAGATCGGTTTCGGTCGAGAATGCGGGAAGATACAGGTATTTTTCATAGCCGCCCTTTACAAACGCTTCCGGCAAGGGGGCGGAATAATCGTCCGGTTTGAAAATGACGATGTCTGCCGGCAGGCGGCCCAAATCGGACAAATCCGATAGGATCACGGCGCGGAGCTTTTTCGTTTTCCCTTGAACCGCAACCTTTCCGGAATTTATAAGTTCGCCGTTTTCCGCGCCGGTTTTGCCGGCCGGACAGGATCCGGCCGCGGAATAGATTTCAGAAAATTCAGAAAGATCGTTCGTGAGCGCCGTGTCGTCACAGATCGTGTTTCCGGATTGTGCGCGTTTCAGGCAGAATTGTTCGTAAACATTCCGTCGAAATGCGTTCAGCCGGGATTTTGCGAAAAATACATTTCCCAGCCGGATACTGCCGAAGCGAATATCCAGCGGAAAGCGGTCAGTTTTGAGAAAACAATCCTTTACGGCCTCTTCCGTCAGCGGAGCGCTGAGCGCGGGGCTGGCAACTTCTTCCGATTGAAAACGATATTCCGTCCCGTCTTCCGTGCGGAGTACCGCCTCCGTGCGGCACCCTTCCGAAAAATTCAGGGAAACGGTGACGGGAAGAGTTCTTTCACGGGAAAGCACTCTGCGGGAAACCGCATGATCGGTGGTCACAAACACTTCGTCGCCGCGGGAAAGCCGCGAGGACGAAAATACGAAAAAACCGGATTCCGAATTCCGGGAAAAGCGCGCTCCGCCGATTTCCGCACCCTCGCGCAGAATTTTGAAGGCGTCGCCCGATTCCGGATAAAAAGTGCTTCGTACCGCAAACTCCCCGCGCTTTCCGCGCGCTTCTCCGATGACTTCTCCGATTTTTTCCCCGAGATGGCCCTGTACGGCCCGGGAAAGCAGCCGGGAATCCTGCCCGAAAGCCAGGCCTTTGGTATAATCCCCGCGATTATAGGTGCGTTTCAGATCGGACAAACGCTCTTTTTGCGCGCTTTTGTCCGCGCCGTCGAAAAGCCCGCGGTAATACCGGACGGCCGCAGCCACGTATTCCGCCCGGCGCATTCTTCCCTCGATTTTGAAGGAGAAAACGCCCGCCTTGCGAAGCGCGTCCACGCCGTCGCCGACGCAGAGATCGGACAGCGAAAGCGCATAGGAATAAGACTCATATCCCGGCCGGTCATAGGCATAACGCTTGCGGCAAGGCTGTTTGCAGCGGCCGCGGTTACCGCTGTTTCCGCCAGCAAACGAGGAAAAATAACATTGTCCCGAAAAACAGGTGCAAAGCGCGCCCTGGACAAAGACCTCCGTTTCCAGAATCCCGGAAATTTTTCCGATTTCGGACAGCGGCGTCTCCCGGGCGAGAATCACTCTCGAAAAGCCGCATTCTTTCGCAAACTCCGCGCCGTATGTGTTACACGCCCCGGCTTGCGTGGAAAGATGCAGGACAATTTCGGGACAGCGGGAATGAATATATTTTCCGAGAAGAATATCCTGCAAAATGATTGCGTCCGCGCCCAGATTCCAGACTTTTACAAGCGTTTTGAAAAAACTCTCCGTTTCCTCTTCGCGGATCAGCGTGTTCATCGCCACATATACTTTTACGCCGCGCAAATGTGCGGAACGAAGAATTTCGCAAAGTCCTTCTTCTCCGAAATTCTCCGCCCCGGCGCGGGCGGAAAAGCTGCTGAATCCGAGATAGATCGCGTCTGCGCCCGCGCGGATTGCCGCTTCCGCACAGGCCGCGTCCCCCGCGGGCGCCAGAATTTCGCCCCGCCTTACTATGTCAGACGTAATTATTTTGTCAGACATAGTTTTCAGCCGGGAGGCGTTTTCTATTGTGTCTGACATAGGTTTTATTTCAGACATAGTACTGTTCGATTTATTCTTTTCCGTATCGCCGTAGTTCATTCTTCTTTTATTATTCCGTTATCTTCCGATACTGCGGGTGATCAGTTCCTGCGAAGCGTCGTAACCCATGCTCTTCAAGCGGAAATTGCGGGCGGCGACCTCGATGATAATGGCAAGATTTCTGCCGGGGCTGACGGGAATGATCAGTTTGGGAATTTTTACGCCGAGATATTCTGCATAGGCGGCAGTATCCCCCACGCGATCGTATTCCTTTCCCTGCTGCCAGTTTTCCAGCTGAATGACAAGCTCGATTTTCTTTTCGTTGAGAACCGAGCCGGAACCGTACATACTTTTGACATTGATGATGCCGATGCCGCGCAGTTCCATGAAATACCGGATGATTTCCGGAGCCGAACCATGCAATTCGTTGGCGATTTCCTTGATGATTACGCTGTCGTCGGCAATCAGGCGGTGGCCGCGTTTGATCAGCTCCATGGCCGTTTCGCTTTTCCCGACGCCGCTCTTTCCCGTCAGGAGCATGCCGACGCCGAACACCTCCATCAGCACCCCGTGTTCGGTCATGGAAGGCGCCAGCGCGCGGTTGAGGTAGATGTAGAGATCGCTCATCAGGTCGGTCGTGACCTTGGGGCTTCTGAACAGCGGACAGGAAGCCGTCCGGACGGCTTCCATCAGTTCCGGAGAAGCCGGGAGATCGCGGCTTAAAATGATACACGGAATTTCGCCGTAAGCAAACAGTCGGGACAGTTTTTCCCTGCGTTCGTCCATCGGGAAAGAACGGATATACTCATATTCCGAAAGCCCCAGAACCATAATGCGTCGGGAATCAAAATAATTAAAAAATCCCGCAAGCTGCAATCCGGGGCGTTCCACGCTCATACTGGAGAGAGTGATGACTCCGCGCCCCGTATAGACGATTTCCAGATTCAGATCGGAAGCGAATTTATCGAGCATTACGCTTTCCGTCGTGTGATCGTTCATTTGTCTTCTCCTAAAAAGCCATATTCGGCGATGATTCTGCCGACGGCATTTTCGTCATTGGTATATGGAAACGTCCGCACCTGTTCTTTCAACGCGGCGTCCGCGTTCTTTACGGCAAGGCCCAGCCCTGCCGCGGTGAGCATAGGCAGATCGTTCAGGCTGTCTCCGACGGCGATCGTCTTTTCGATGGGGACATGGTAGTAATCCGCCAGAAAACGGACCGCCGTGCCCTTGGAATACTGTTTGCTGG
>DVMZ01000098.1 GCA_018714725.1 Candidatus Scatosoma pullistercoris | reverse complement strand
GGACATTTCCCAGCAGCTCGGTTTTCCGGAAAAGACGGAACGGCTGATCGAGCGGCTGGAATCGGCGGAAAAAAAGGAAGTCCTTTATGAGGACCCGGACGGATTTTACGTTTACGGCGCGGAAATGACCGCTTATGATACAGAGCAGCCCAGAACGGTGTATCTGTATGTGTTCAAACCTTTGCAACTGATTGAAAGAGTCGTCACCGAGACCCATGTACGGACGTTTCTGATTGCGATTTTTGTGCTGGTGCTTTCGTTTGCCGTTTCCAGCGCGATGTCCGGCGTGCTGACCAAGCCGATTGCGGAAATGACCGAAAAGGCCAAAAAACTCGCCGCCGGGGATTTCTCCGTAGATTTTCACGGCCGGGCCTACGGCAGTGAGATGGAACAGCTCGCGCAGACGCTGAATTTTGCGCGGGACGAAATTTCCCGGTCCGATTGTATGCAGAAAGAGCTGATCGCCAACGTTTCCCACGATTTCAAAACGCCGCTGACCATGATCAAAGCGTACGCTTCCATGATTCAGGAAATTTCGGGGGATAACCCCGAAAAGCGCGCAAAGCATACCCAGGTGATTATCGACGAAGCAGATCGGCTGACTTCTCTCGTCAACGACGTGTTGGATTTGTCCAAGATGCAATCGGGAATTGAGGTTCTGAAACCCAAGGTTTTCAATCTGTCCGAATATACCGGGGAAGTCCTTGAAAAATTCGGCTATCTGTCGGAAAAAGACGGATATCGTTTCATTACAAAGATTGAAAAGGGGTTGTTTACCCGTGCGGATCCCATTAAAATCGGCGAGGTGCTGTACAACCTGATCGGCAACGCCGTCAACTATACCGGCGAGGACAAACAGGTGACGGTGGAGCTTTTCCGTCTTCCCGACGGAACCGTCCGTTTTTCGGTCTCCGATACCGGAAAGGGCATTAAGCCGGAAGAAATTTCCACCATTTGGGACAGATATTATCGTTCATCCGAAGCGCATAAGCGCCCCGTAAAAGGAACCGGATTGGGATTGTCCATCGTCAAAACCATTCTGGAAAAACATAATTTCCGTTTCGGTGTGGAAAGCACGCCCGGAAAAGGCAGTACCTTTTATGTGATTTTCCCGCTCGCCGATCCTTTGGATACGGAATAGAAAATATGGTTTCCGTAGGGCAGGGATTTGATGAGATAAATTCAGGAGAGTGCATTCTCATTTTGTCGCATAGGATTGGGCAGATATATTTTATCGGTAAAACAAAGGAAGGCGTCCGCATGAAACCGGACGCCTTTTTTTCACAGTTGACAAGCAAAGCGTGTCTGTGATATAATAAGATAAATAAAAGAAAAAGACGAAATTGGAGGAAAATTTTCCTCTGAACCGAGCTGCTGCTGTTTTTTGAGAAGCATTGATAAGGAGAAATTTTCATGAAAAAAGCGTTTGGTTTTGTCGCCGTTGTGTTGTCTTTCTGTATGGCTTTGTCCGCCTGTATGGGCGGGAAAGGCGGGAGCGCCGATTCTTCTTTGGCTGCTTTTTCCGATTCGGCAGCCTCGTTTCCTTCGTCCGATTCTGACTCGTCTGAGGACAGTTTATCCGCTGGCCCGGCGGGTTCGGATAACGAGGAAACCGGCGATTCGGTATCGGTCGGTGCAGAGAAGAAAATACTCATTTTGGAAAGCGGTGAAACGGCATCCGGCTTGTCTGCCGTTTTGCAGACCGAAGGTTTTATGGCCGAAACCGTCCTGCTCGGAGATACGGCTTTGCCGGAAACGCCGGAATCTTTGTATGATTTATATGATCAGGTTATTCTGAACGATGTTTTTCTCGAAGAGCTGCCGGAGGGGTTTGGGGAAATTTTATATTCCTATGTATACGACTTCGGCGGCGGACTTCTGACGGCCGGAGATAACAGCGATGTTCCGATGACGGAAATTTATGACGGGCTCGGGCCGGAAAATGCGGCACTGAAAGAATTATTGCCCGTCGAGGCTGCTCCGGTGCAGTCGTCGCTCGGTTTAATACTGCTTGTCGATCTTTCGGGAAGTATGTCCTTCCGGGTCGAGCTGGTGAAACAAGCTGCGCAATCCTGTCTCAATGCGCTTTCGGGCAGGGACAGAATGGGTATCATGACGTTTTCCTTGGATTCCGAATTGCTTTGTCCGTTGACAGGGGTTGCGGAAAGTGAATCGATCAATAAAGCCATCGAAGAGATGGAGGCTCAGGGCGGCGGGACGATTTTTTCCGCGGGAATAACCCGGGCGGGGGAACTGCTTGAAGCGGAGACGGATATATATAAGAGGCATATTCTTCTGATTACGGACGGGGCGCCCGGAGAACCGCAAGAGGAGTACTTTGCCGCAACGGAAAATAATTACAGACAGAAGGGAATTACGATGTCTGTTCTGCTTTTGGCTCAGGACGCGGGCGATTCCGTCATGGAGCAGCTGGCCGAAGCGGGCGGCGGAACGATCTATGCCGACGAACAGTCCGATTATATTGCCATGAGAATGAACGAAGAGCTGAACAGACCCGAACTTCGTGAATATGGCGGGGAGCCCTTCCGCCCCCTCATTTCCGATCCCGACTCTCCGTTGTTGGAAGGGGTAGAATATACCACGGATGAAAGGGGCAGGTGTTTCATGACACCCGAATTGAGAGGTTTTTGCGGCGCGGCGGCAAAGTCGGACGCCGAGGTGATACTGTCCTGGGAGTTTGGCGCGCCGCTCTATGTGCGCCGGGCGCTCGGTAAAGGTGTGGTGGGCAGTTTTCTGTTTGATTTGTATGGCGGCGGCTCGGCACAGTTTCTGACAGGCGCAGGCGGAATACAATTTGTTTGCAACGCCGTGCTGGATTTATTGCCCGGTTCCTCACAGGGCTGAAGAGGGAGAAAATACGTGAGATGCAAATGGGTTGACTGCACTTTCGCAGGCACTCGGCAAGCCCCGTAAATCCATGATTCCGGAGATTGCTTCCAACGGTAAAGTGGCAAAAGTCCGGGATACAGGACTACAATATATTAACGCAAAAATAAAGAGAAGTCCCGAGAGGACAGGAGGTGTCTGCATGATCGATATGAGCGTCATTAAAAAATCCGATCCGGAACTGTATGCCGCGATGGACGCGGAACTGAAACGGCAGCGGGGCAATCTCGAGCTGATCGCCAGCGAGAACATCGTTTCCCCCGCAGTGCTTGCGGCGGCAGGGTCCCATCTCACCAACAAATATGCCGAAGGATTGCCCGGGAAGCGGTATTACGGCGGCTGTCAGTTTGTGGACGTTGCGGAAAATCTTGCCCGCGACCGGCTGAAAAAACTGTTCGGGTGCGATCACTGCAACGTACAGCCGCATTCGGGGGCGCAGGCCAATTTTGCGGTGTATTTTGCGATGTTACAGCCCGGAGACACGATCATGGGCATGAATCTTTCGCATGGCGGACATCTCACGCACGGCTCTCCCGTGAACATCTCCGGAAAATATTTCAAAATCGTTCCTTACGGGGTTTCTCCGGAGACGGAACGGATCGATTACGAGGAAATGGAGCGCATTGCATTGGAATGCCGTCCGAAAATGATCGTTTCGGGCGCCAGCGCCTATCCCCGGGTGATTGATTTTGAACGGATTCGCCGTATTTGCGACAAAGCGGGCGCCTATATGATGACGGACATCGCGCACATCGCGGGCCTGGTGGCGGCGGGACTGCATCCCTCGCCCGTTCCGTTTGCGGATTTTGTGACCACGACGACGCACAAGACGTTGCGCGGCCCCCGCGGCGGCGTGATCATGTGCAAGGAACAGTATGCAAAACAGATCGACAAAGCCGTATTCCCGGGAACGCAGGGCGGACCGCTTATGCACATCATTGCGGCCAAGGCGGCGGCGTTCGGCGAAGCGCTGACCCCCGCATTCCGGGAATACCAAAGACAGATCGTGGCCAATGCGGCGGCGATGGCGGAGGAATTCACCCGGCAGGGAATCCGCCTGGTCTCCGGCGGCACGGACAATCACCTGATGCTGGTGGACCTTCGCGGCACGGGCGTCACCGGAAAAGCGTTGGAATCCATGCTCGACGAAGTGCATATCACGGTGAATAAGAATACCGTTCCGTTTGAAACGGAATCGCCGTTTGTCACCAGCGGAATACGGGTCGGAACCCCGGCGATCACCTCGCGCGGCATGAAGGAAGCGGAATGCGTGAAAATTGCCGGCCTCATTACCCGCGTCATCCGGGAAAAGGAAAACTGCTTCGGCGAAGTTTCGGCGGAAGTTTCCGCTCTGTGCGCCCGTTTCCCCATTTACGAGGGGGATATTCTTTAAGAAAAAAGCGCGGAAAGCATGCGGCTTCGGAAAGGACTTGCGTGAACGCGCGACGGAACCGGGAAAGGCGGCGCGGCTGTTTTTGACGGGACGGTCGCGATCTTGGGTTAAGGAAGACGGTTATGGCAGACAGTTACGGCGGGCGGCGGTTTTCCGGAAAATTCCGAAAAACCGCCGCCCGGCGCTTGACAACAGGGCGGAGGAATGATACAATAAGGGAAATAAAATATTCTTTGGGGCGAGGTGAAATCCCTCACCGGCAGTGACAGTCTGCGAAGAACGCCGCCAGGTTGCGGCGGTTCCCGAATCGGTGCAATTCCGATACCGACGGTATAGTCCGGATGAGAAAAGAAGAAAGCGGAAATGGGAACACCATGTCCGCGTTCGGCGTGTTTTCAGGCCGCCCCGGATTTTTTCGGGGCGGCAATTTTGCACTCACGGAGAATATTTTATCGGAAAAATATTTTTTAAGGAGTGTCGTTATGTCGGAGTTGTTGCAAACAGTGTTGCCGGATACGGGCAATTCCTCTGCCGAAGAGCAAAAGGCGCAGGGCAGGGAAGAGATCGCCGCTTCCTCGGCGGTCGGAACGGCGGAGGAAAAGGCTGCTGAGCTCGCGGCGGCAGGGAAGGTTGGCACAGCGGGAGCCGCGGAAAAAACGACGGCGGAGAAAGGTGAAGCGGAAAAAAGCGAACGCATTTCGCGCGCCGGAAGACTGAAAAAGATGTTTTCCGCCCGCCGTATCGCATTGATGGCGGTGTTCGCCGCGCTTTCCTATGTGGTCAGCCTGCTGGAAATCGCAATTTTCCCCTCCACGCCCGCGTTTTTCCTCAAACTGGACCTCGGAAACGTGTTTATTCTTCTGATCGGTTTTCTGCTGGGCCCCGTGGAGGGAATTATCGTCTGCGCCATAAAAGAGCTGCTCCGGATTTTTACGAGCGGTACGGGCGGCGTCGGGGAACTGGCCAACATCCTTGTCACCACTTCTTTCCTGCTTCTCCCGACGGTGATGTATCGGTTTCATAAGGGTCTGAAAGTGGTCATCCCTTCCCTGGTGGGCGGATGTCTGATCGCGTCGGGGATGGCGTTGCTGGCAAACCGGTTTATTCTCTTCCAGGCCTTCGGCATTGCGGACGTCCCGGGTACATTTGCGGAAACGTGGGGATATATCCTCGCGTTCAACCTGATCAAGACTTCGTTGGTCAGCCTGCTTACGTTGCTTTTATACAAGAGATTGTCGCTGTTTTTGAAGAAAATGAAAATTTGAAACGCAAACAATTGCAAAAATCGGCCGTACATATTATAATATATGTATGGCTGTTTTTATTTCCGGGTCGCGGGAAGCGACCGAACAATTTGCGGAAGAATATGCAAAGACGCTCTCTCCGGGGGATACGGTGCTTCTGGACGGGGAGATGGGCGCGGGAAAAACGGTGTTTGCCAAAGGCGTAGCCCGCGGACTGGGGATTTCCGACGAGGTGACCAGCCCGACGTATGCGTACATGAACGATTACGACGGCCGGCTGTTCCATTACGATTGCTATCGCATCGAATCGCCCGGACAGGCGGAAGCGCTGGGGCTGGCGGATTATTTTGAGATGGGCGGAATCTGTCTGGTGGAGTGGTCGGAAAACATAGCGCCGTTGCTTCCGGAAAACGCGAAACGGGTGACGATCCGTAAATTAGACGGGGACAGAAGGGAGATAGAATATTGAAAAATCGTTTTCTGGCAATCGATACCTGTGGAAAACACATGACGGTTCTGGCGGGGAACGGCGGGAAAACCGTCCGTTTTTTCCTGCCCGATTGTTCCATGCGCCATTCCGTGCTGTTGATGGACGGGGTGGACAAGGTTCTGAAAGAAGCGGACCTTTCTCCATCCGACTGCGAATTTTTCGCCGTAGCGGTAGGACCCGGGTCGTTTACGGGTATCCGGATCGGGATTTCGGCCGTCAAGGGGTTCTGCCTGGCGACGGGAAAGCCCGCGCTGCCCGTCACTTCCTTTGAGGAAATGGCATATAATGGCGTAGACGGCGAAAAGAGATTGTGTCTTTCGGACGCTTTGCACGGACACTATTATGCCGGAGGGTATGCGCTTTCCCGGTCGGGAGAAGCGCCCGCTCTTTCGGAGATTCTCTCTCCGGCGTATCTTTCGGACGCGGAAGTGCTCGCTTTTCTCTCCCGCGAGCCGGGTTGGCGGGTCTGCTCTTTTGACCCAATCCGGCTTTCGGACGGCACCGGGGCGGAAATCGTCGATCCGGCGGCCGGCCTGGAAAAAGCAGTGGAGGCGGCGTTTGCCGCAAGAAGGTTTGCGTCTCCCGAAGCGCTGTATATCCGCAAGAGCCAGGCGGAGGAACAGCTCGGGCCGCGGGCCGGGCGGAGATAAAGTCCGGCGCAAGCGGGAAAGAGCAAAGACGGAAAACAGAAAAAGCGGATTGCGGAAGAAAAGGTTTTGCGCGGGAAAAATCCGGCGGAAGCCGGGCGAAAGAGGGAATATGATTTATCGGAAATGGACTTTTCAGGACATTCTCAGAATATCCGAACTGGAAAAGGAGTGTTTTTCGGAGCCGTGGTCATACCGCATGTTCGCGGACGCCTTTTCCTCCAGACTCTTTTACGGGGTTCTGGCGGAGGACGGAGGCGAACTGGCGGGATATGCCTGCGAGACGGTGCTCTTTGAAAATGCGGAAATCGATAACATCGCCGTGGCGAAAGGATATCGCCGGCAGGGGGTGGGCGCCGCTCTGCTTCGCGAACTGGAACGGGAAGCCCGGGAACTCGGGGCCGTGAAAATGTTGCTGGAAGTGCGGGTTTCCAATTCGCCCGCGATGCAACTGTACCTGAAAAACGGGTTTGGCGGGCTTTATGCCCGGCCGCGTTATTATCCGGACGGCGAGGACGCGCTGGTGATGCAAAAATCCCTGGAAGACCTTCCGGAAAAAACGGCGGGGAGAAAAGAGTAATTATTTTCCGGAAAAGTCCTTTCCGGAACCCGGAGCATAAAACGGGCGCGACAAGGAGACGCAGTCATGGCGGATTTGTCCCGGATTTCTTACTTACAAAAGGGAAAGGGAAAGGATCTGGTGTTTTTTCACGGCTATCTCGCCTCCAAGGAAAGTTTTGCGGCGCAGATCGGGTATTTTTCGCGCTATTGCCGGGTGACGGCGATCGATTTTCCCGGTTTCGGCGGCGCACAGCCGCTGACGCAGCCTTTTTCCGTTTCTGACTATGCGGAGTGGACCAGGGAAGCGCTGACGGCGCTGGGCTTGTCCCGGCCGCATGTGATTGCGCATTCGTTCGGCTGCCGCGTGGCGGTGAAAATGGCTTCGGCAGACGGGGAAATATTTGACAAGTTGCTTCTGACGGGGCCGGCGGGCATTATTCTACGCCGGGGCGCAAAATATCGCCTGCAGGTCGGGACGTATCGCCTGGTCCGGAAAATTGCCCCGAAGTTTGCCGACAGGCATTTCGGGAGCGAAGAATACCGTTCGCTTTCGCCCGTCATGCGGGAGAGCTATAAAAAGATTGTCAACGAAGATCTGCGCGAAGACGCGCGGAGGATCGGAAACGAAGTTTTACTGGTCGAAGGACGGGAGGACAAAACGACGCCGCCGGAGGCGGCGGAAATTTATCGCTCCTGTCTTCGTCATGGCAGGATGAAGACAATGGAGGGCGGGCATTTTTCGTTCGTCGAATACCCGGTGGCCTTCAATCTGATTGCGGAGGAATTTTTCTTTCATGGGTGACGTATTGTCGAGAATTGCCGCTTGTATCGCGTGCACCTGTTTCTTCTTTCTGGGTACTCTGAAATCTCTGGGAGCATTTCAGCAGTGCGGCTATGCCGGCGGCCGTTTTGTCCGTTGGCTGCGGAGGAAGGACAATCTCTATTACAATCGCCTGGCGCTCTGGTCGGGGCTGTCTTTGCTTTCGACGGCGCTCGTGGCGCTTGTCTTTTCCTTCGCGGGAACCAAAGCGGCGCTTCTTTTCTCCGCCCTTCCCTTCTTTTTCTTCTGCATACTTTTCTGTATTGCCGACCGGAAATACGCTTTCAAAGTTCCGCTTGCGATCACGGGCAGGATTCGCCGGCTTTCCGCGGTCTATATTCTTCTGATCGCCTGCGTTTCCTATATCGTCATCGCATTGCTCGCCTTTTTCGGACAGCTTGCGGGGAGCGGGCTCTATCAGATTTTCCGGTTCGTTCCCTTCACGCTGATGCCGTTGCTGTTGCCCTGGCTGTTGGTGGCGGCGGGCGCCATCGACGGTCTGTATGAGAATCCCCGCAACCGCAGATTTGTAAAAAAAACGGGGCAGGTGTTGAATGAAACGCAGATTCTCCGGGTCGCCGTCGTAGGCAGTTACGGAAAGACTTCGGTCAAGAACATTTTGCAGAGCATACTTTCCGCGCGTTTTTCGGTGGTTGCGACGCCCGCTTCCTATAATACGCCCGTCGGGATCGCCAAGACGGTGACGTCGCCCGAATTTGCGGGCAAACAAGTGCTGATCGCGGAAATGGGTGCCCGCCGGGCGGGCGATATTGCGGAGTTATGCGACCTCGTAAAGCCGGACTATGCGGCGTTCACGGGCGTCTGCGCGCAACATATCGAAACGTTCGGTTCGGAAGAAAACGTGCTGAAGGCAAAATGCGAAATTCTGAAAGGCACCGCGCGGAAAGTGGTCTGCGGCGGGGCGCTGAAAGAAAAAATACAGTCTCTGCCCGTGGAAATCGTCTCTCCCGCCGATCTTGAAAAGTGTGTGTTTGCGGATTTCGGAAATCTGATCGAAGGGCTTGAACTCCGCGCGGACAGTACGTCGTTTGTCCTTTGCCTTCCCGACGGACGGGTGTTTGTGCAGACCTGCCTTCTGGGCAGACATTCGGCGGAAAACATAGCGTTGGCCGCCTTGCTCGCGTCGGAAATGGGATTGACGGCTGCGGAAATCGAGGAGGGGATTGCCCGGATTTCGCCGATCCCGCACCGGTTGCAACTCATCGAGAGCGGCGGCGTTCATATTCTCGACGACAGTTACAATTCCAATCCCGAAGGCGCGGCGGAGGCCGTCGAGGCGCTGTTGCGTTTTTCCGGCAGGAAGATTGTCGTCACGCCCGGCCTGGTGGAAACGGGGATTCTGGACGAAGCGCTCGGCAGACAGCTCGGCGCCCGTCTTGCGGGGCTCGACCTGGTGATTCTCGTGGGGGATACGCAGGTGGGCGCTGTGAAAGCCGGATACCTCGACGCTGGCGGGGCGGAGGAAAATCTCATCGTCTGCCCTACGTTGGACGGGGCGAAGGACCTGCTTTCCGGCGCTTTGCAGAAAGGGGACGCCGTCCTGTTCCTCAACGATCTGCCCGACGCGTGGTGACGCAGACGGGAAAACTGTCGCAAAAGGAAGCACAAGCTGCACCAAAGCAAAAAAATCTTTGCGGAGGTGCGGTTTTTTTATGCGGAAAATAGTCATCTTTTTCGGCGGAAAGTCCAGCGAAAATGAAATTTCTGTACTGACGGGAGTGTTTGTGCTCAACCTGATCGACCGGGAAAAATACATACCCGTTCCCGTCTATCTGCATACGGACGGGGGAATGTACACGTCCGGAAAAATGTCCGATCTGAATACGTTCCGGAAGGGCGGCGTATCCGGGTTTCAGCGAGTTTTCTTTGACGGCGGGGGCATGTATGCGTTTACGCCGGGAAAGCCCAAAATTAAATTGTTGGGGAAACCGGACGGGGCGCTGAACTGCTGCCATGGCGGGCTGGGAGAAGGGGGAGGGATTTCCGCGCTGATGCAGATGAACGGCATTCCGCTTGCGTCGCCCGATCTCACCGCTTCCGCGGTGTTTCTGGACAAGACGATGACGAAACTCATCGCAAAGGCGCTGAACATTCCCACTGCCGAATATATACGCGTCAACGAGCGCGATTATGCCCGCCGCGGCAGGTTTCTCCTGAAAAACATCGCTACCCGGCTGAAATATCCGGTGGTGGTGAAACCCGCCAATCTGGGGTCGTCGATCGGCGTTGTCTTGGCAGGGACGGAAGAAGAGGCGGAAAAAGCGATCGAGGCGGGATTCCGGCTGGACGATCGGGTGTTGATCGAAAAATATATCCGGGGGAAACGGGACGTAAATTGCGCGGCGTATGCCCTGAACGGGGAAATTTATGTCTCCGAACCGGAAGAGGCCGCTTCGGGGGAGCGGATTTATTCGTTCGCAGACAAATATCTCAAACAGGATCCGGTGGCTTCCTGCGGAAAGGAATGCCGGAGCCGTCCGGGTCTGATCGTCTCGGAGGAAACGCGGGAAAAAATCCGTTCCTATACCCGCACGCTGTATAAGCGGATGAATCTGAAAGGAATCGTGCGCATGGATTTTCTGCTTTCGGACGAGGGGGTTTATCTCGGCGAAGTGAACACCGTGCCCGGCTCGCTTGCCTATTATCTGTTCTGCGAACGGGTTTCCGACGCGAAAAACCTCTTTTCCGATCTGATCGACGACGCAATTTCTTCGGCGGCGGCAGGCGAAAAGCAGGTGATTTCCACGGGCATTTTGCAGACGGTTTCCGTGGCCGCAAAAGGCGGCATGCGGCTCTGAGCGATCGACGGATTCCGGATCTCGGCAGACGGGCGGCAAAGGAAAGCCGAAGGGAGAGGACGTCGGACGGAATGACGGCGGGGCGGGTCCGGATTTTCCGGACCCGCCCCGCCTTGCGCGTTTTGCCGCGGAAGGAAGAAACGCGGAAGGGCAAAACCGTTCGGGAAAAAGTTTTCGGGAGGGAAAGAAATCCTTGCTTTTTCGGTTGTTTTTTGTTATACTGAATACATCGGGAACCGGGGATTGTGAAAATTCCGGGAATATTTCCGCAGAAGAGGAGTCGGACAAATGGCAAACGGCGAATTTACCGATAAAGTGAGAATTACGATCAAAGCGGGCAACGGCGGCGACGGGATGAATTCCTTCAAGGCGTTCAAGGGCAAGCCGGCGTGCGGTCCGGACGGCGGCGACGGCGGCCGGGGCGGCGACGTATGGTTTGTCGGTGACAAGGATATGAGCGATCTGTTTTCCTTTCGGTTCACCTCCCGCTTTTTTGCGGAGGACGGGGAGCGCGGCGGAACCAATCAATGTTCCGGAAAAAGCGGGAAGAGCGTGTATATCAAGGTCCCGCTCGGCACGCTGGTGCGGGACGAGGAGACGGGAAGGCTGATCTGCGACGTCTTCGAGGACGGCCAGGAAATCCTGGTGGCGCGCGGCGGCAACGGCGGCAAGGGCAACGTCCGGTTTACCACCGCCCGGCGGCATGCGCCCAACTTTGCACAGAAAGGGGAGCAGGTGAAAAAACATTCCGTCATCCTTGAAATGAAGGTGATTGCGGACGTCGGGCTGGTGGGATTTCCCAACGTGGGGAAAAGTACCCTGCTCAGCAAAATTTCCGCGGCAAAGCCCAAGATCGCCAACTATCATTTCACGACGCTTTCGCCCAATCTCGGCTCGGTGCGCTATTACGACCGTTCGTTTATCGCCGCCGATATTCCGGGCCTCATCGAGGGGGCGGCGGAGGGCGCCGGGCTGGGGCATGATTTTCTCCGGCATATCGAGCGGACCCGGATGCTCTGCCATGTGGTGGACATTTCCGGCTGTGAGGGCAGAGACCCCATCGACGATTTTCTCAAGATCAATGCGGAACTGAAAGAATACAGCGAAAAACTGGCCGCTTTGCCCCAGATCGTCGCCTGCAACAAGTGCGATGTGTACGGCGCGGAGGACAATCTCGAGAAGTTCCGCAAAAAGTACGGGAAGAAGTATCGCATTTTCCCCGTCACGGCCGTGACGGGCGAAGGAACGCGGGAGCTGATCGAGGGGATTTTTGACGTGCTCAAAGACCTGCCCCCCGTCGAGCCGGTGCCCGTGGACGAGGTCTTTGAATACCGCGCGGATGACAATCTGGATTTCGAGGTGTTCCGCGACGAAAACGGCGCGTTTGTGGTCGTCGGGAGCCTGGTGGACATGCTCTGCCGGAATGTCGTTCTGAACAATCCCGATTCCATGCAGTATTTTCAGAAAGTTCTGCGCCTGCGCGGCGTCATCAGAAAACTGACGGATCTGGGGTGCAGGGATGGAGATACGGTTTCCGTGGGCGATGTGGAATTTGAGTTCGTGCCTTGACTTCTGCGCGAACGGAAACCGACAAAAGACGAGGACAGGGGAGAGACTATGGAAAAAGGATTGCGTGCATTTTTTTATGAGTACAAGTATTATCTGTTTCCGGAGAGCTGTGCGGATACGGAAGATCTGAAAAAACTGGGAAAGGCGGAATTCCGGCGGCTGCGGGAAGAAAACTGCATGGCGCCCGATTTCGTGGAAGAAAGCATCGCCTCGGAATGGCTGGAAATCGGGTATCCGGAAAAGGTCTTTCCCGTGACGGTGAACGTATATACGCAGGCGGAATATGACGCGCTGCTGAAAAAACAGGTGGAAAAGCGGTGTGCCGGCTGTCTTCGCTTTGGCGGAGACGCCGACGATCTGACGGGGCATCATCGGGAAATTTCCCTGTCCGGGGTGTGTTACAGCCGCGAAGAAGAGGAAGAGAATCCGCCTTTTACAAGATTGGCCACATGGTTTTGGGAAATCGTCGCGGAGCAGGTCAACCGCCTGGCGGAGCTGGCGGACGCGGGAGATCAGAGAGAAATCGAGAAACTCCTCAACCGGCAGCTGTCCCGGTTTTTCCTGCCGCTCGATTTTTATTGCGGGGTGGAGAACGGGCGATATTGTCTTTGCATGAGTTCGGCGAACTACCCCGCGCAGGGAATCCGTGCGGTGGTGAAAATCCTGGCTGATACGGCAATGGAGGAAACTTCCTGCCTGCGCGCGGCCGGGTGGACCGTGTATCCCTATTTTCCGAAAGACGTCTACCGTCCCAAGCTCAGACCCGATTATTTCAGGCATCCGCCCCGCCTGTTCGTGGGGGAAGTGCCGGGGGGCGAGCTGGAAATCGTCGTCTATGAAAAGGGGGCGGACAAATGGACCGAAAGGCAGATTGCCGGCCGGAAAGCCGCGGCGTACCGGTATCTTTGCAGTCGGGTGGGGGAGGACCTGCTCCTGGCGGGGAGCGATTGTATCGCTTTCAGCGAAACCGTTCCCGACGATAAAGAGGAAGTGACGGCCGAGGAGTTGTACGTCCGGCTGAAAAAATGCGTGGCCGATGAATACGGTGAATACGAGCCTTTTCCCGCGCCGCTGTTTTTGCACGCGGGAGAAGAGGAAGAGGACCGGGGAACGCCGTTGCCGTATAAAGAACGGGTACATACCTGGGTGACTGTCTGCAGTGAAATGAGCCCTGAAAATCACTTTGAAGGCCCGTTGCAGATCAATACCTTTTTCGAGAATTTCGGAATCGTGTATGCCTATATTTTCTTCCCCGGCGTCACGCAGGAGGGCGCGAATGCGGAGCGGACGGAAATCTGGCGGGAATATCTGGACGGGGTCTGGGAATATCCCCAACCGATCACGTTGCCGGAAAATAAGGAGATTTTTGCCCGTCGGGTGGGGATGTGTTTCTCCGACGCGGGGACGAGCGTCGATTACATGGTGTTTGACGAGAAGGAGTTTTTCCGCGTTTTGCGCAATCTGTCCCCCGTGTTGGTCGGGTACGGAGCGAAAATCGTCACCGTGAAGCGGGACGGCGTGATTGTCTATAATCCCGGCTATGTGATCCGTCCGGAGGACGCGGGGTACCCGGCCTGAGACCGGACGGCAGGGGTTCCCGTTCGGCGACGACGGGCAACGCGCGAAAAAAAAGGAAGAAAAATCGGAACGGAGGAGAGAAGAAAAATGCAGGAGATCACAAGCAAGCAGCGCAGCAGACTCAAAGCGATTGCGGCAAATTTGCAGCCCGTCACCCAGATCGGGAAAGGCGGAATCACGGACAATCTTTTGAAGGGGCTTTCGGACGCTCTGGAAGCGCATGAAATCATCAAGGTGACTTTATTGCCGACGGTGGGGGAAGAGGCGGAAAACCTCGCCGAAAACGTGGCGGAACTGCTGGACGCGGTCCCCGTTGCGGTGATCGGGCGCAAGGCGATTTTTTACCGCCGCTCTTCGCGCGAGAATTTTGTGCATCTCGAATTCTGAACGGAAAAGAGAAAAAGTCGCCCCTTCCGGGCAGGAAGAGACATTTTCGTTCGGGAGTGTTTAGAAAACGGAGAATCGTTTTATAAATATAGAGAATAGCAAAAATTCCGGCAGACGCCGGGCAAGGAAAGGTGCGTTATGGACGATATGGAAAAAGAAAAAGAATTGCAGGACGAGGAAGTTTCCGGCCGGGAAGAAGAAACGGCGGAGCGTCGGGAAGCGGCTTCGGAGCAACCCGCGGCCGATCCGTCCGACGCGGCGGAAGAGGAACCTGCGGAAGAAAGGGCAGAAGAGGCGTGCGAAGCGGACGAAAAAGAAGAGGCTTCGTGCGGACATGACGGGCAGGGATGCGATGAATCCCGGAATAGGGAGGAACGGCACTGCCACGAGGGAAAGGAAAGAGGGCATTGCCACCGCGAGCTGGAAAAGGCCCGGGAGGAAATAGCCGCCCTCAGACAGGAAGCGGAAGAATGCAAGCGCAAATGGTATGCCGTGACGGCGGAATATGAAAATTATCGCCGCCGTACCCAGAATCAGGCTTCTCAGCGTTATACGGAGGGCAGGAACGACGTCGTTGCCGAGCTTTTCCCGGTAGGGGACAATCTGGAGCGCGCGCTTTCCGCGTGCGCGGACGAAAAGACCCGCCAGGGACTGGAAATGGTGCTCAAGAGCTATAAAAAAGTGCTGGAAGGCGAGGGGATCGAAGAGATCGATCCCACGGGACAGCCGTTTGACGCCGACGTCGCCGAAGCGATTATGGCCGTTCCTTCCGCAGACGGAGAGGAGGCCGGCATCGTCAGGCAGGTTTACGTCAAGGGATATAAGCGCGGAGAAAAAGTGCTCCGCTATGCGCAGGTCATCGTGACGCAATAATCGCGGCGTTAGCGGCATTCCGTCCGAATCCGGCGGGCGCCGCGTCGGTCCGCAGAAAAACCGGGCGCATTGACCGGGGACGGAAGCGCGGGCGCGGAATAAGGAAAGCGGCCGGAAAAATCCGGCAGAGAAAATAATAAGAGAAAAAATAAAAAAGCAGGAGGTCGATTGACGTGTATTGTTCAAAATGCGGACGACAAGTGGATGACAGGGCAAAATTCTGCCCGGGGTGCGGCGCGCCTTTGACGGCGCAGGCTGCAGACAAAGCCGGGAGCGTGCCCGCCGAACAGGATGATTTTTTTGCAAAGCCCGAGCAGGCGGGGAATCACGACGAATTCTTTACGAACCGCAGCGCTCCCGCGTCCGGTTATGCCGCGCCCGGAACGGCCCCGGCGAATCAGTGGTCGGCGCCGAACACCTGGGCGCCCGGAAATCCTCCTCAGCAGGCGGCTTCCGAGGAGAAGAACAGTATCGCTCTGGCGGGATTTATCTGCGCCTTTTTCATCCCTTTGCTCGGCTGGATTTTCGGGGGAATCGGTCTGTCGCGCGCCAAGCGTTGCGGCGGAAACGGAAAGGGATTTGCCATTGCGGCGATTATTGTGGCGACAGTAATGGAAATTATATATCTCGCTGTTTATATGACGATTCTTCCGGAATATATTGATTGGCTGGAAAATATGTCGGCAGGGATATTGCCGTTGTTGCCGCTGTGATTCGAAACGGGCTCCGAACGAGACTGTTTGAAATACGGCAAAGAAATTTGTAAAAACTTATAAAATAGGCGGAAGGCCGACGGGCCGTTCCGCTTTGCCGGAGGGAACTTCCCTCCGGTTTTTTTTGTGAAAATAGGGGGACAGAAAGGAAGACAAACGAGAAATAAAAGCAGAGCGGAAGGATAAATGTGTTTATAGAATTATAGAAGGATAATTGTTTATAAAATATATACTAACAGAACAATACATAATGAAAAGCGGGAAGGACAAAAAGAGGGGGTAAGAGAAAAAGCTGTCCGCCGGAAAGAAAAAAATTTTTCGGGTATGTTTAAGAGAGTTGACGGAGGGGTACATATAAAATGTAAATCAAAGCGCGGGCATTGAGGCCCCGCGTTAGTTCAGGAAAAACAGTCAGTAAGGAGTGAAATAGAAGCGTTATGGCAGGAAAAGTAATCGGTATTGATCTGGGCACGACCAATTCGTGCGTGGCAGTGATGGAAGGCGGCGAACCCGTCGTCATCGCGAATGCGGAAGGTTCGAGAACGACCCCTTCCGTGGTATCTTTCCAGAAGGACGGTTCCCGCGTCGTCGGCCAGGCGGCAAAGCGTCAGGCGGTTGCCAACCCCGACCGGACGGTGATCTCGATCAAGAGACATATGGGTTCCGATTATAAAGTGAATATAGACGACAAAGCCTATTCTCCGCAGGAGATTTCGGCAATGATTCTGACCAAGCTGAAGACGGATGCGGAAGCGTATCTCGGCTCCAAAGTGACGGAGGCGGTCATCACCTGCCCCGCTTACTTCTCGGACAGTCAGCGTCAGGCGACCAAGGACGCGGGTAAGATTGCGGGGCTCAACGTGCTTCGTATCATCAACGAACCCACGGCGGCGGCGCTTGCGTACGGTCTTGACAAAGACAAGGGCGGCAAGGTCATGATCTACGACCTCGGCGGCGGCACGTTCGACGTTTCCATTCTTGAAATTTCGGACGGCGTGTTTGAAGTGCTTGCGACCAACGGCGATACGCACCTCGGCGGCGACGACTGGGATAACAAGATCATTCAGTATCTCGTAGACGAATTCAAGAAATCGCACGCCATCGATCTGTCCAAGGACAAGATGGCCATGCAGAGGCTCAAAGAGGCGGCGGAAAAAGCGAAGATCGAATTGTCCGGCATGACTTCGACCAACATCAATCTTCCGTTCATTTCGATGAGCGCGGAAGGGCCTCAGCACCTCGACATCAATCTGACCAAGCAAAAATTTGAGGCGATGACGGCCGACCTTCTCAACAGAACGGTGGAGCCTATGCGGCTTGCGATGAAGGACGCGGGGCTCACCTATAACGACATCGACAAGGTAATTCTGGTCGGCGGTTCGACCCGTATGCCCGCCGTTGTGGAGAAGGTAAAGGAAATCACCGGCAAGGAACCGTTCAAGGGCATCAACCCCGACGAATGCGTCGCGATCGGCGCGGCCGTGCAGGGCGGCGTTCTGACCGGCGAAGTCAAGGACGTTCTGCTCCTCGACGTCACCCCGTTGTCTTTGGGTATCGAAACGCTGGGCGGCGTGTTCACGAGAATTATCGACCGGAATACGACCATTCCCGTCAAGAAGAGCCAGGTGTTCTCAACGGCGGCCGACAATCAGACGAGCGTGGACATTCACGTTTTGCAGGGCGAGCGTGAGTTCTGTAAGGACAACAAGACCCTCGGCAACTTCATGCTGACGGGCATTGCTCCCGCGCCCCGCGGAATCCCGCAGATCGAAGTGACGTTCGACATCGACGCCAACG
>DVMZ01000097.1 GCA_018714725.1 Candidatus Scatosoma pullistercoris | reverse complement strand
CATATTCTCGTTTGACGTGGCCAGGGTTTTGATGAGCGCTTCATCCTCCGCGCAGGGAATGCCGTCGCAAACCGACTTTTTCGCGCCGAGATCGGCACAGAGTTCGCCGACATAGGCCGAAACGGCGGGATAGATCTGCTGACGCGCCATATCCAGCATGGTAAGCGCTTCGATCCGGATGGTCTTGATATAATTTTCCAGCTGAATCTTCGCCCGGGCAATCGCTTCCGATTCCGTATAAACGCCCTGATTGACAAAGACGTCGATGTTTTCCTTCCTGAAAAATTCGGGCACGGCGTCCGCCGTATTCTTGTTGTTGAGCAGTCCCCGTCTCTCCGCTTCCGGCTCCCATTCGGGCCCGTAACCGTTGTAGTTGAAAATCACGCGGTAATGCGCTTTGAACAGTTTGACCGTATATGCCTTGCAGTCCTTTTCAAAGTTGGAGGAATTTTCCAGCTTATCCGCCGCCACGCAGAATTCCTCCGCGACGATCGTATTGAGCACGATGTTGGGATCCGCCACCGACGCGGAAGAACCCAGCATGCGGAACTCGAATTTGTTTCCCGTGAAAGCAAACGGAGAGGTGCGGTTCCTGTCGGTGGAATCGATGGGGAAAATCGGGGATTCGGGCACGCCGATCGAGCCCTTTACGGGCGCAGTCGGCACATAGTTCTTGCCCAGCACAATACTGTCCACCAATCCGCCCAGCTGATCCCCCAAATACACGGAGATGATCGCGGGAGGCGCTTCGTTGGCACCGAGACGGTGATCGTTCCCCGCCGAAGCCACGCTCGCCCGAAGAATTCCCTGATACTTGTCCACCGCCGCGATCACGCAGGCGAGCACCAGCATGAACAAGTTATTCCCCTCCGGATGATCGCCCGGATCCAGCAGATTGAGCCCCGTATCCGTCGAAAGCGACCAGTTGTTGTGCTTGCCCGAGCCGTTGATCCCCTCGAACGGCTTTTCGTGCAGCAGACAGGCCATGCCGTGCCGCTGCGCCACTTTTTTCATGATCTCCATCGTCAGCTGATTGTTGTCCACCGCGATGTTCGTCGTGTTGAACACGGGCGCCAGTTCGTGCTGGGCAGGCGCCACTTCGTTGTGCTTGGTCTTGGCCAGAATCCCGTATTTCCACAGCGTTTCGTCCAGATCGTGCATAAATTCCGAAATCCGGGGTTTCAATACGCCGAAATAATGGTCTTCCAGTTCCTGGCCGCGGGGCGCCGGCGCGCCGAACAACGTCCGGCCGGTCAGCACCAAATCCTTTCTCTTTTCATATACTTCCTGATCCACAAGGAAATATTCCTGTTCGGGCCCCACCGTCGTGGAAACTTTCCGGCAATCGATCCCGAAAAGTTTGAGAATGCGCTTGGTCGCCCGGTCGAGCGCCGTCATCGATTTGAGCAACGGCGCTTTTTTGTCCAGCGTTTCGCCCGTGTAGGAAACGAATACGGTGGGAATATACAGCGTTCCCTCTTTGACGAAAGCGGGCGAAGTGGGATCCCAGGCCGTGTAGCCGCGGGCGGCGCACGTCGCGCGGGACCCGCCGGAAGGGAAGGAGGACGCGTCCGGTTCGCCGACGATCAGCGATTTGCCCGTCAGCTGCATAATGACGCCGTCGCCGCCGCAGGGCTCGATGAAACTGTCGTGCTTTTCCGCCGTCAGATTGGTGAGCGGCTGGAACCAGTGCGTGTAATGCGTCGCCCCCTTGCTCACCGCCCAGTCCTTCATCGCGTTGGCCACCGTGTCCGCAATGGACATATCGATGGGCTCGCCCGCGTCGATCGTCTTGCGCAGAGATTTGTACACCTCTTTGGGCAACGAACTGCGCATCACGACGTCGTTGAACACATTTTCGCCAAAAATTTCGGATACGTTCATTTTTTTATCTCTCCTTAAAAGCGTTTTCTCTCGTTGGAAGCGCGGATTTTTATCGGAATCCGGTTTTCTTTTCCGCCGCTTTTTTCTGCGGTTTCCCCGGACGGACATCGCCTTTCCGCAACCGTTTCGTGAAATTTAATAAACAAATTATAGAAAAACGGCCGGATAAAGTCAAATATTTTCCGCCCGTTTTTTCTCAAAACCCGATTAAATTTGTTTGTCCCGCCGCTCACTTGATTTTTTTTGGTTTTTTCGGGGATATACTTTAAAAAATAAAGCAGTAGCATGAAAAAATCCGAAAAACGACTCCCGTTTCCCGGATTTCGGTTTTCAAAAACGCATTTTCCTTAAAAAAATAAACTTTACAGGGTTTCCTCCTCATCCTCTTCTTCGGGGCGGTCTCCCGCGCGGGACGAGGGCGGACGTTTTCCGAAATAAGTGTACAGCCCGCAGGCGAGGTTGGCGTTGGAGAGCTTCTTCTTCCGGTCCGCGCGGGCGCCGAACCAGCGCTCGAAATCGGGCCGGGAAGTGAGCACATAAGCGCTCCAATCGGGCAGAGCACGGAACATTCTGCCCAATCCGGCATACAGATCGCGCACCGATTGCTTATCCGAAAGCCTTTCTCCGTAAGGGGGATTGGAGATCATCACGCCGTAGGGCACCGCGCTTCGGAACGCCCGCATATCCGCGACGGAAAACTGTATTTTTCCGGCCACCCCCGCGCGCCTGGCGTGATAGGAAGAAATCGAAATCGCCTCGGGAGAGATGTCGGAGCCGAAAATCCGGACTTTCCGTTCCCGCTTTTCCCCGTCCCGCGCCTCTTCCCGGGCGCGATCGGCCACCCCCGCGGGCACACAGTCCCAACTTTCAAAATCAAAGGAACGGGAGGCGCCGGGCGCGATGCACAGCGCTTTCATCGCCGCTTCGACGGGCAGAGTGCCGCTGCCGCAAAAGACGTCGGCAAACGGCTTTTCCGGGTCGGCGTCGGGATGAAACAGGGAAAGATCGATCAGCGCCGCCGCAAGCGTCTCTTTGAGCGGCGCCGTATATGCAAGGCTTCGGTAGCCGCGTTTGTGCAGGCCGTCTCCGGAAGTGTCCAGCGCCACCGTCACCCGGTCCCGCAAGACGGAAAAATTGACCACCGTGCGCGGCCCCGTTTCGGGAAAGGTCTGCCGGCCCGTGCGCTTGTGGTCGGCCAGCCGCCGCAAAATCGCCTTTTTCGCCACGCCGCCCGCCGCCTTCACCGCCGCAAGGGCGCTCTGCGCGCTCTTTCCGTCCATCAGGATCCGGGAATCCACCCGCAGCCAGTCCTCCCACGGAATTTCGTAAAACCGGTCGTACAGTTCGTCGAAAGTGACCGCGGGAAACTCCGCCAGTTTCACGAGCACCCGCTCGCCGCTGCGCAGAAACACGTTCAGCCGCGCCACCGCCGTCCAGTCCCCTTCCGTCTCGATTCTGCCGTTAAACGCGGGCGCGCGCGAGAATCCGAGAGAAAAAAGCTGCCTTTTCACCACGCTTTCCAGCCCCGCCGCCACGGGAATCAAAAGCTGCATATCTCCTCCTTTCAGGCGTTCGTCTCATTCCTGCCCCGTTCATTTTCCACGCGGATCCGCTTCGCCCAGGCAGAGGCGATCTTCACTTCGTCGTCGCCCACGTCCACGCCGTCTTCAAATCCGGCGTCCAGTTTTTCCTGTTTTTTATAATCGGAACAGAGATATTTTTTCGTCTTATATCCGATGAGTACGGTGAGAAAAGCGCTCACCGTTCCCTGCACGGCGCTGTCCACCAACGTATCGATCAGCGGAATTTTCCGGGCGAATCCCGTGAAAAATTTGCCGAATACATTGAACCAGTTGACGTTCTGCATTCCGTACGCGATCAACGAATTTTTCAGCACCGCAAGATAGAT
>DVMZ01000096.1 GCA_018714725.1 Candidatus Scatosoma pullistercoris | reverse complement strand
GCTTCTTCCGTCTTATTCTGAGGCGGCGTGGGAAAGACGACGGTTTTGTCCAGGACTTTTCCCGTTCCGTCCACGACGCAGATTTTGCACCCCGTGCGGAAGGCCGGATCCCAGCCCAGCGTGACTTTGTTTTTGATAGGCGGCTGCATCAGGAGAGGCTTCAGATTGAGTTCAAACATCTTGATTGCCTGTTCGCTGGCGTCTTCAAAGAGCTGAGCCCGCACTTCCCGTTCGACGGAGGGGGCGATCAGGCGATCGTAAGCGTCATCCGCGGCCGCTTTGACGATTCCGGTGGACTCCCCTCCGTCTTTGAGAAAGGCCGCCGCCGTAATTCGCTTTGCAAAGTCCGTGTCGCAGACGATGGAGACTTTGAGAAATCCTTCTTTTTCCCCGCGATTGAGCGCAAGGACGCGGTGGCCCTTGATTTCCGACACGGGCTCGGAATGTTCTTTGTACATTTCGTAGGTTTTGGCCGAATCCTCTTCTTCTTTGCCCTTGACATAACAGGAGGTGATTTCGCCGTGTTTGAAGAAAAAGTTGCGAAGTTTTTTGCGCATTGCGGCATCGTCGGAAATTTTCTCGGCGATGATGTCCTGCGCGCCCTAAACGGCATCCTCCGCCGTCGGGACTTCTTCCGTTATGTACTTTTCCGCTTCCTTTCTCACGTCGAGCGCCTTATCCTGCGCAAAAATGGCATCGGCAAGCGGCTGCAGACCTTTGGCGACGGCGACGGACGCGCGCGTTTTGCGCTTTTGCTTATAAGGGCGGTAAATGTCTTCCACTTCCGTGAGCGTGGCGGCTTTGTCGAGCGCGTCACGAATTTCGTCCGTCATTTTGCCCTGTTCCTCAATGGCGGAAGCGACCTCTTCTTTCCGTTTTTCCAGATTGCGGAGATAGGAAAGGCGGTCGGAAAGTTCGCGCAACACCTGATCGTCGCAGTTTCCCGTCATTTCTTTCCGGTAACGGGCGATGAAGGGAACGGTGTTCCCCTCGTCGAGTAGTGCGAGGATATTCTTCGCATGGTTGGGAGTCAGATTGAATTCCTGAGTGATCGTCTGTAAAATGTCCATTTCCGTACCTTTATCCGTTGCGTTTTTTTATTTTGAGGGATTGGAGAAATCCCTTCTGTTCTTTGGTGAGCCGGAAACTTTCCCGGGCTTTCTGAATGGCTTTGTCGTGCGTTTTCGGCGGCAAAATCCCGCTTTGCAGAATGTGCACGCCGTAGTCGTAGTATTTTACGAGTACTTCCGCTTCCAGCCATGCCGCCGCCATATGTACATAGTATTTTTCCGTATCGGCGCGGGAGAGATACTCTTCAATAACCGGCAGATATGTTTTTTCGGTATAAAAACCGAGTAAAGTCACCAGCACATAGCGCTGGTAAAATTCCTTTCCCGTTGCAAAAAGGTCCGACAGATAAGGCAAAAAGTCCTGTTTATGCCTTTTCAGGCAGTCGGCTTTGAATGAGTCGCACAGCGCCCAGTTGTCGATGAGCGGGAGACAGCGCCCCACCAACCGGCAGAATTTTTCATACGGCAGCAGCGAAACCGCGGCGAGCTTGATGAACGTCACTTCGTAATATTCATCGGGGAAGGAAAGGAGCTCCTCGGGATTTTTACGGAATTCCCGGGCGATCCGGCGCATTTCCGGCGTTCTGACGCCGAGAATTTTGGTTTTCGGCATGATGATTTTTTGTTGGAAAGCCGCAAATTCCTTCTCTTCGTAAGGAGCGAGCATCGTCAGAAATTCAGAGTAAGTCACGGAGTTGTTCCTCCCATACGCTTTTGTCGAACCGGGGATTGGCGGGACTGGTGGAAGGCATTTTGAAAAAGGGAACGGAAAGATCCGCATAGCGTTCCGAGAACAGGCGATAGGAAAGCGTGCCGTTCAGAAGTATTTTTTCAATCGGAGCGACGTGGAAAACGATGTCGAGATCGGCGAGGACCGCATTGCGTATCGCCGCGTCTGAAGAGCCTCGGATCTCGCACTCCGTCACCATATCCCAGAGCGCAATTTTCCGGCGGAATAAAAAGTCTTTCTTGCCTTCCGTGCTTTTCGGAACTTCGTCTCCGAAAAAACCGCAGACCGTTTTCCAGAACCGATTCTGAGGATTTCCGTAATAAAATTGAATTTCCCGGCTTTTTACGGACGGAAAGCTTCCCAGAATCAGCACCCGGCTGTGTTCGTCAAAGACGGGACCGAACGCCGTCTGTTTTTCTTCGTTTGTCTGTTTCATGTCCTGTGTCAATGCTCCGAAAGTCGCGGTTCCTATTACAGCGCAAAGGGTTTGTCCGTATTTCCGACGGCGCCCACGGCTTTTTGGCTTTCGTCGAAGGTGAGCGCGATCGCTTCCCGGACGTCCTCTTCGCTGACGGCGTTGATGGCGTCCAGCTTTCCTTCAAAGTCAAAAATCTGATCGTTGAAAAGCATATATTTCCCGTACAGCAACATCTGGGAAGGCGTGCTTTCCTGGGAAAACAGCATGGAAGATTTCATCTGTTCCCTGCCGCGGAGAAATTCGTCCCTCGTAATTCCGTTTTCCCGCATTCCGGCGACAACTTTTCCGATTTCTTCATACGCCTTGTCCGCGCTGGCGGGGTTGACTCCGGCGTAAATGACCAGAGAGCCGCATTCCTGGAAAGCGGAGACATAAGAATAAACCGAATAGGCAAGCCCCAGTTTTTCGCGCACTTCCTGAAAGAGACGGGAGCTCATACTGCCGCCTAAAACACTGTT
>DVMZ01000095.1 GCA_018714725.1 Candidatus Scatosoma pullistercoris | reverse complement strand
GAAACCGCCCCCTTTATCATCATTTCGGAAGAGTCCTCGTTCCCGAGTTCTTCCGCCCCCGAAGCCGAGAGCGTCCGCTCCGTCACCTCGGCGATTTTCAAAAGCACCGAATCCTTGCCGTATCCCGTCTGCGCGCTGGTTGCCAGGAGATTTTCCGTACCCAGATACAGATCCGCCGCGATCGCCTTGACGTGCTCTTTCAGCTTCATTTTCGAAAGTTTGTCCGCCTTTGTCAAAACGACGGTGAACGGAATGATGTGATAGTGCAAAAATTCTATCATCTGCATATCGTCCGCCGTCGGATCGTGCCGACTGTCTACCAGCAAAAACACGTGCGAAATCCGCTCTTTATCCGCGAAAAAGGCGTTCAGAGTCTTGGCCCATTTCTCCTTTTCCGCCTTCGAGACCCGCGCGAAGCCGTATCCCGGCAGATCCGCCAAAATAAACGCTCCGAAATCGAAATAGTTCACCAGCCGCGTCCGGCCGGGTTCGCTGCTCGTCTTTGCCAGCTTTTTTCGGTTGGCCAACATATTGATGAACGAGCTTTTGCCCACGTTGGATTTTCCGCAGACGGCAATCAGCGGCTTTTCGGGGCGCAGGAATTGCCGCTCCGAAGCCGCCGACGTGACAAATGTCGCATTTTTTACGACGATTTTTTCCGCAATCTCTTCCATGGGTACCTCGTTTTCAACGTTTTCTCCGTTTTTGCCCGCCGTCGTCGTTTTCCGCCGACGGCGGCGCTAAGGCGCGCCCGACAGAACGCGTAAAGCTCAGCAACGCACGGAAGAGGGCGCGCTGTCGCCTACCGATCCGCCCACGGGGATCACCGGACCCTTTTTGGGCCGGGTACGGGGCTTGGCCGGGCGTTCGCCGGGCACCGGCCCGACGGCGAGCGAGAACACCTCGTCCGCGTCCTTGACGGGATAAAAAGTCAGCTCCCGGCGAATGGGCTCGGGCAGTTCTTCGAGGTCTTTGACGTTCTCGGCGGGAATGACGATGTTGCGGATTCCCACTCTGCGAGCGGCCAGGGCTTTTTCTTTGAGCCCGCCGATGGGCAGAACTTTGCCGCGAAGGGTGATTTCGCCCGTCATGGCGATGTCCTTCCGCACGGGGCGAGAGGTGAACGCCGACAAAATGGCCGTGGCGATGGTGATGCCCGCGCTGGGCCCGTCCTTGGGCGTGGCGCCTTCCGGGACGTGGACGTGGATGTCCGTCGTCTCGAATTTTTCCGCGGGAATCCCGTATTTGTCCGCATGCGAGCGGATAAAGGAGATCGCCGCAAACGCCGATTCCTTCATGACGTCGCCCAGTTTCCCGGTCAGGCGCACTTCCCCTTTGCCGGGCATGGCGGTCGCCTCGACCGTGAGCGTCGTTCCGCCCACCGCCGTCCAGGCCAGCCCCGTCACCGCGCCCACCTCTTCTTTTTCGCGCTTTTCTTCGGGCAAGAACCGGGGCGCCAGCAAAAGTTCGCGCACCATGTCTTTGTTCACCGTCACTTTGGGCATCGAACGGTCGTCCGCATACCGGACGGCGATCTTGCGGCAGACGGTGCCGATCGTGCGTTCCAGAGTACGAACGCCCGCTTCCAGGGTATATCCTTCGATGACGGCGCGCACGCCGTCGTCGGTGAATTCCGCATTTTCCGCCGTCAGGCCGTTGGCGGCAAGCTGTTTGGGAATGAGATAGCGCTTGGCGATCTCCAGTTTTTCCTCCTGCGTATAGCCGGACAGCTCGATGATCTCCATGCGATCGCGCAGCGGCCCGGGAATGGTGTCCAGGGTGTTCGCCGTCGTGATGAACAGCACTTTGCTCAGATCGTAAGCCACTTCGAGATACCGGTCGCGGAAAGTGGAGTTCTGCTCGGGATCGAGCACTTCCAGCAGGGCGCTGGCGGGATCGCCGCGCATATCCGAAGAAATTTTGTCGATTTCATCGAGCAGGAATACGGGATTGACCGATTCCGCGCTCTTCATCGCGTAGAGAATCCGCCCCGGCATCGCGCCGACATAAGTGCGGCGATGGCCGCGGATCTCCGCTTCGTCCTTCACGCCGCCCAGGCTCATGCGCACGAATTTCCGGCCGAGCGCGCGGGCGATCGAACGCGCCACGCTCGTCTTGCCCACGCCCGGAGGGCCGACAAAACAGAGAATGGGCGCCTTCATGCTGCCCGTCAGTTTGAGCACGGCGAGGTATTCGGTAATCCGTTCCTTGATCTTTTCCAGTCCGTAATGATCCGCTTCCAGCACGGCCACGCAGTCGGACAGTTTTTCGGTGTCCTTCGTCTCCTCCTTCCAGGGCAGATCGAGCACCCAGTCCAGATACCCCGTGATCACCGTGTATTCGGGGGAAACCGACTGCATTTTATCCAGCCTGTCCAGCTCTTTGAGACATTTTTTCTCCACTTCTTCGGGCAGGCCCTTGGCGCGGATCTTCGCGCGGTACTCGTCCGCTTCCTTGCCGTCGTCGCCCAGTTCGGTGTGAATGGCTTTCAGCTGTTCGCGCAGGAAATAATCCTTCTGCGAGCGGTCGATATTCTGCCGCACCGCGGAAGAAATTTTCTTCTCGATTTTGGCGATCTCCAGTTCGTCGTTGAGACAGCGTTCAAACAATTTTAACCGTTCGACCACCGACTCCTCGCCGAGAATTTCCTGTTTGACTTCCAGACGCACCCGCATGGCGGATACGGTCATGTCGATGTAGGCGTCCGGATCGGTGCAGGCTTCCAGTTGCGCGAGAATATCCTTCCCGATCTTCCCGTCCGCCAGCAGCACGTCCCGCACCATCTCCCGCGCGGTGCGGAAATACGCTTCTTCCAGCACTTCGTCGCCGTGTTCGGACAAAATTTCGTCCGTCACGGCATAATAATACCCCGATTCAAACTGCACCGAACGCGCGCGTGCGCGATATTGCCCCTCGGCAAGCACGCGGAGCGTGCCCCCCGGGAGCTGGGTGACCTGTTTGATGCGCGCCACCGTGCCGACGGGATAAATATCCTCGGCCGAAATCTCGTCCTTTTCCGTCTCGCGCTGCGCGCAGATAAAGACAATCCGGTCGGACGCGGCAGAAGCGCGTTCGATGGCTTTCAGCGTGATGTCGCGCCCCACTTCGAAAGAAATCAGCGTATTCGGAAACGCCACTTTCCCCCGCAGGGGAACGATCGACAATATATTCGTTCTGGGTGTTTTCTTTTCCGTAAACTTTTCCATATACTTATTATTACCCCCCGAAGGAACTTTTCAAACAATTTTCCGCGGATCGGGCGGGCCAGACCGTCTTTCCGCTTTTGTTTCATTATAACATACCCCGAGCCAAAAAGCAAAGACATCGACGCCCCTTTCCGCCTTTCGGGCGCAATTGACGGAATCTTTCTCCGTTTTGTCACAGAATTTTGTCACATGCTCCCTTTTTCCGCCGTTTCCGGGGGGATAATTCCGCGAGCGGAGCGGTGAGCGGAGCGGTGAGCGGAGCGGTGAGCGGAGCGGGTTCAATTTTCGCCGTCGGCGTATGACCGCCTGACGGCGGTACGGGCGCAAACCTGTCGGTTTGCTTATTGGGGTTCGTAATCGCCTTACGGCGAGAATTGCCTGGCGGCAATAAATAGCGCAAGCCGTCCGGCTTGCTTTTCAGGGTTCGGAAGCGGCTAACGCCGGGTGCCTTGCGGCAAAGATTCCGCGGGCTCCGCCCTGCACCCGCAAGGGACATCGTCCCTTGA
>DVMZ01000094.1 GCA_018714725.1 Candidatus Scatosoma pullistercoris | reverse complement strand
AAGGCAGAGCGAACGTGACGTAGAAGGGACAGCACCAGGTCTCCTTTCCGCCGTTCACGTCGTCAAACCCGATCTTGGTTGTGGGCTTGCCGTCGTACGTCGTTTCTTGATCTACAAAGATGTATTCCTTGGTGGCCACGGCGGTTTCCGGATCCTTTCCTGCCACAAAGGAAGTAGAAATCTGGTCCGTGCCGAGCGCCGTATCGAAATACATGAGTTTTCCGTCTTCGAGTTCGATGAGATTCATCGCCGCATAATAGCGGAACATATCGATGGTATCTTTTCCCTCGACTCCGTCCAGCACCGCCAGCCACTCTTTGAGCTGTCCGGCCATAGCCACGACTTCGGCCGCGGACATATCCTCGGCGTCGAGAATGTCGTCGATCACCTGAATGATCTCAGCAGCTTTGGGCAGCGTCTCGTCATACGTCACGCCGTAAATCGCGGTGATGTGCGCATAGAAATAGGAACTTTCCAGCGAGCCCCAGATGTCGCCGTTGTTCAGCGAATAGAACGCGAGGGTCAGCCCGCCGAGGTCGGTGATATTGTTGGCTTTGAGGTCGATCGTGACTTCCGTCCATTCGCCGTTGGTAAGAACGGTCGGTTCGATAAACCGTTTTCCGTTATACAGCATGGCATATTCCAGCGGACGGTTCTTATTCATCAGCCCCGAATACCCTTTCAGCCAGAAACGGAGATACACATAATCGCCGAGGTCGACGTTCTCGTCATACGAATCGATGTTGATGAGGAAGGGCGAGAACCAACCCGTGACGTCGGTGAACGAAATCTTGGTCGTGGGTTTGCCGTCATACGTAGTGGAAGTATCCAGCGAAATGCCGTTCTTCGTCTCTACCGGCACATTCTTGTTGTATTCCAGCGAAATCTGCTCTTTGCCCAGTTCGCTGTCGAAGTATACCAGCTTTCCTTCCTCGGTTTCCATACGGGTCATCGCCAGATAGTAACGGAACATATCCAGCACTTCCGAGCCGTACACCGTATCCAGCTGATCCAGCCAGGCGGAAAGCAGCTCCGCTTTTTCGACGATCGCCGCGTCCTCTTTATTCTCTGCCGCGAGAATTGCCTCAATCGTCTCCTGAATCATTTCCACCGTCGGTTTTTCTTCGGAGCCGTTGACGTAGAAGCGGACACTGGTCGTTCCCGTGTAATCCCCTTCGTTCACGATCGCTTTCAGCGTGTACCAGCCGGGAGTCGTGAAAGTGATGCTTGCGGGAAGCGTTTCCGTCTTTCCGTTATATTCCATCTCGTAAACATAGCTGAGCCCCGGATAGGTTGCGGAATCCGCTTTGAATCCCGAAAGGTCCAGCGTGTCGCCGAGGTCATAAGTCTCTTCCGCCGTGAACGCGGAATCGATCGTCACATCGTCCACCGCAATGATTCCGTACACTGAAGAAATGTGCGCATAGAATTTGTCGGAATTGTTCCAGATCGTTCCCCATTCGTTGCTGCCGTCCTTGGTGTAGAACCCGATTTTCAGCTTGCTGAGGTCGGTGATCCCGTTCGCGCCGAGATCGATTCTCACTTCCGTCCACTCGCCCGTCGTCAGCACGGTCGGCTGAATGAATCGCTTGCCGTTGTAAAGCACCGCATATTCCACCGGTCTGTCCGCCTCGTAGGTATAGCCTTTCAGCGCGAAACGGATGTGCGAATAACCGCTAAGATCGGCAGTGGAAGGCAGAGCGAACGTGACGTAGAAGGGACAGCACCAGGTCTCCTTTCCGCCGTTCACGTCGTCAAATCCGATCTTGGTCGTGGGTTTGCCGTCGTACGTCGTATCGGGATCGACAAAGATGTATTCCTTGGTGGCCACGGCGGTTTCCGGATCGCTTCCTGCCACAAAGGAAGTAGAAATCTGCGCGGCGCCGAGAGCCGTATCGAAGTACATAAGTTTGTTGCCTTCCGCTTTGAGCGCGGCGTCGTTGGTGAGATTCATCGCCGCATAGTAACGGAACATATCGATCGTTTCGCCGCCTTCCACCTGACCGACAAGATCCAGCCAGTTGGCGAGCAGGGCCGCGTCGGCAATCACTCCGGCGTCCGTCATATCCGTCGCCGTCATGATCCCTTCCATTTTCTCTTCAATGACTTCCAGCGTGGGAAGCACCGCAAAGGTGACGCTGCTTTCGCCGAGATAGCGCTTGCTGGCCGCGTCGGGGCGGGCGGTCACGGTGTAGACGCCGTATTCCTCCGCCGTAACGACGCCGCCCTGAGGCACGAGCACATTCCCCGCCGGATCGGTCACGGAGAGTTCAAAACCCGCGTCCGCCGCGGAAGCGCTGGCCGCAGTCACTCCCGACAGGTCCACCGAAGCGCCCTTGTCGTAAGTTTCCGAAAGGCTCTCGGTGATCGCGATGTCCGTCAGCTGTCTGGTCACATAGATGTCTTTGACATAGTAGTTGAATTCCGTCTGGGTCGTCCATTCGGGATCGTTGCCGAAATAGAAGAGCAGGATCTCGCCCGAAGCGATGTCGTCATAAGCGCCGATGAACAGGTCGAGGTCCAGCGTCACCGCCGTCCAGACGTTGTTTCTGATCGAGCCCAGATTGGTCTGCTTGTGCCCCGTGGGGTTCCCTTCCTCGTCGGTAGTATAGGCCCACTTATGATACAGGTATCTCGACTGGGTGTCTTCGAGGTACAGATTCATCGTGACGGCGTCAAAGCCCGCTTCCTTCAGTTCCTTGATCGCTTCGAGAGAAATTCTCGGCGCCAGGGACAGGCCGGGATATTTGGTATTCGCGCCCGTCGTATCGGTGCTGGCCACCTTATACGCCGTCACCCCGCCGATTTCCGCGGTTTCGCCCGTCAGCGTTTCGCCGTAATTGGCTTTGGGACTGACGCTGAACGCCGCGTATTCGTCCGAGAAGTCCTCGATTTCTCCGGTGTACGGCTGATTCCGGACGACAAAGTCCGCCACCGCCGTGCCTTCGTTTCCGGCCGAGTCGACGGCCGTCGCCACCAGCGTGTAAGCGCCCCGTTCGTTCAGGCTGAAATCGGCCTTGACGTCGGAAAGCTCTACCGTGTCGCCCTGTCTCACTTCAACCGTTGCCGCCAGCCCGGTGTCGAGATTGTCCGTCACTTCGATTTCCGGAAAAGCGATCGTCTCCCCGACCACATAGCTCTTTTTCATGCCTTCCATGGACACCTTGGGTTTGTCGGCGTCCATGACTTTGAGCGTGGTTTTCTTCTGCTGATTTTCCCCCTCGCCGATGATGACCGTAAACGTGATCAGATAATCGGTGCTCCGGTCAATTCTGATCTGTCCGCCGACGACGGAAATGGTGTCATCCCCGTTCGTGACGACATACTCCACCGTGTACAGCTTGCCGTTCTGATCTTTGACGACATAGACGGGAATCGTATAGATCGAACCATAGGAAACTTCCGTCTCCGCAGGCACGTCAAAGCCGGTGAGAACCAGCTCGCCGTCATCGCCGCCCGGATTTTTGCCGTCCGTACACGCCGCCATCAGCAGGCAGGTAACCGCGAACAAAACCGTCGCCAGCCATCCGAAGAATTTCTTTGCCATTGCTTCTCTCCTTTTCATTATTTTTTTGTCTTGCTTTGTCTTGCTTTGTCTTGCTTTATCTTGCCTGGTCCTGCTTTATCTCGTCTTGCTTTTTCTTATCCCGAATCTGCCTTATCCGCCGTGCCCCGCCTTATCTCATTTCGTCCCGCTTCCCGCTGTTTCGGGCGCCGGCCGGGTTTCCGGCGTTTTTTCGCGGTTCTCAAACCATCCGCTGAGGGTCCACCACATGCGCGCCGCCCGCCGGCAGCCAGACGTGGTATTTCTTCCCTTCCTTATCCTCTATAAAATAGACTTCCGGGTATTCCTGATCGTTGTTGACGACGAGGTATTTCCGTTCGTCGCCTTTGCCGAACTCGGACAGAATGCCGTTCTGGCCGTGATCGCTGTAAATGAACACGTCGGCGTCCCCGCGCCGCAAAAGAGGGGTCTTCCCGTAACTCTTGCCCGTATGCCAGACTCTGCGGAAGGAAAAATCGCCGAGCAGTTTGGCCGTGTAATCGTTGAGCGCGCGACAATAGTGCGAGATAAACCCGAACACGGCGTTCCTCTTGCCGTAAATATCGACGGGATAGCTGCAATAATCGTCCGCAAAGCGGTGCTGGTAGAGGAAAAACCACTGAATCCCCTCGGCGCCGTGCGCCAGCGCGGTGTGAATCTGCCAGCGGATGTCCGCTTCGCCGGGGGCGCGGTACATCCAGTGCCCCACCGAACAGAGGGAGGTCCAGTACTTCGTGCCGCAGGCCGTCGCGACGCCGCGGAACAAATTGAGATCGGCAAAATATTTGTCGATGCCCGTCTCCCGGAACCCCGGCTCGTAATCGCGGGCGTGCAGGCAGGAATACCGGTCGTTGGAAACGAGTTTCAGGCCCGTTTCCCGGACAAATTCCGCAAGATACGCGGCGTATTCCTCCCGGCCCGGAAAATCTTTCAGATGGGCGTCGCACCAGCTGAAATTCATAAACGGAAGTTTATCGGTCAGCGAACGGAAAATTTCAATCGCCCGGCGATAATTCGGAAACTGCGCTTTTCTCGGCTCGTCGCCGAGGTAAAAGCCGGTCACCGCGGGGAAGCCGCCGAAATCCTCCACCGCTGCCCGCACCCGCGCGGCGTATTCCCGTTCGTCAAAATTATCGGGCGGGGAATACACGCGCAGATCGTATACGATCAGGTCGAGTCCGTTTTTTTCACACTCCCCGATGAGTGCGATCATCTCTTCCCTGCTGTCCTCTTCCGGATCATAACGGAAGGAAAACCCCGTGGTGATGCCCAATTCCTTCCATTCTTTCACAATCTCCCGGGGAGAGGTGCGGCACGCGTTCTGCCTGGTGTAATTCCAGAAAGAAACGTCGATTTTCATAAGTTCAGGCCTCCGCTTCCGTATCTCCCGTCACGGCAAATTCGTCAAAGTACAGCACTCGGTCCTCGTTGAGGGTGTTGATCTCCCAGTTGATGTAGATTTCACCCGCATTCCGGTAACTCGTGCTGGACGTGCCGGAAGTGAGCTGGGACAGCGGAATCACGGCGTTGTACCATACGCCGGCCGGCGCGTAGATGTTCGTCACCGAGGCATAGCGCTCCCCTTCCGCATTGTAGAAATGAATGAACAGGCGCTGCTGGGAACTGCCGGTGTTGTACACCCAGAAAGAAAAGTTCATCGACTCGTCATACTGGTCCATGTTCACCTTTTCCATGAAGCCCTCCGACAGAGAGAATCCCGTATAGGAATAGTTGGAGGAATCGCCCACCTGGAAAGTGCCGTCGTTGCCTTTCATCTGCACTTTGAGGGAAAGTCCTTTCATCGCATAATTGAGATCGGTATTGATGGACAATTCCGGCGTGCAGTTTGCGAAATTGGCGTTCGGCACCACGACATACTGCTGATACAGCTTGTCAAAGGAACAGACCTCATAGGGATCCACCGTGATTTCCATGGGCGTATACGGCGTCTGGGTCTTGTAGAGAATGATGTCGTCCACATACAGCGTGGGAGCCTGTTCGCTCAGCTCGAAGGAGAAGAGCAGACCTTTGCAGTTCGTAATGTCGTACGAGAGCCCGAGCACCTGCGCGTCCACGCTGACGAGCACGGTGTTCCAGCCGGGCGCCAGCTCGTGCTTTTCCGTATTCGCCGTGTCGCCGCCGAAGAACTGGAGCTGGGTGTACATGGTGACGGGTTCGGACTGCGCGTTGTAGACCTCCGCGCTGATCCGGGTGAGCTGGGAAATATCCCCTTCCGGGAGATCGGCCCGTTCGAGGCTCATCGGAAATTTCAGCGTCGGCAAAAGCGAAGAATTTTCCGACGGACAGCCCTCGGGCAGAATGCGCAGGGAGCCGGAACCGTTGCGGACATATTGTTTGTCTTCGTTCAGCGTCACTTTTCCGAAATAATTGAGCAGAATCAGCGGTTCCACATCCGTCACATATTCCTCAAAGTCATACAGCAGCACGCTGTTGGGCGCAATATCGGGCTGAGATACCGAATCCGAACTGTCGGACGGAGTTCTTTCGCCGCAGGCGGCAAACCCCGCCGTGCCGGAAAGCAACAACGCCGCGAGCAACGCAAAAGATGCTATCTTTTTCATCTCTTTCTCCTCCTTACATAATCTCAATCTCGACCAGCCGGATCACCCGCGCGGTGTTGTCCCCGCTTTCGCCGAACTGAATGTACATCGCTTTCAGCTGGCCGATGGACGACCAGTTGAGCCCGGTTGCCGCCAGCGTGAGTTCGTTATAGCCCGCTGCAATGTCGGTCATCAGCACCGGCAGGGACAGATTGGTTCTGCCTTCGATATACAGCGTGACTTTGCAAGCCGTATCGCTGTAGAATCTGAGCGTCACGCGCTCCGTTTCCGAACCGATCAGACTGTAAACGGCCGACGCGAACGACAGCTCCTGCGCACCGGTCTCTTTCGCCGCCAGATTCACCTGCACCACCGTCTGGCCTTCATAATCCGCTTTCTCCGCGGAATCGCTCTCGCTCGTTTCCAAAGCACCCAGCAATTCGTCGCCGCGGATCATCTTGCGCTCTGCGCCCAGATCGAGCGAGAAGCCGGTTTCGCCGGAAAGAACGGTGAAATCATTGACTTTTCCGCTCAGCGTCTGTCTGACCGTGACGATCTTGCCGCCTTCCGTTTCGGTCTCTCCCGCCTGCTCGCCGCTGAACGTCGCCGAAACGCCCGCAGGAAGGAATACCTTTGCATCCACGTCGTTTTCCGTCGTCTCTACATCCAGGACGAGCACGCCGGTCTTTTCCGCCGTTTCCAGCATGGAAAGCAGGGTGGAACGCATCGCTTCATAAGTATCCCCGTCCGTTTCGACGCGGGTGCCGGTGAAGAGGTTGTTATAAAGCAGGCTCATCACGCTGTCAAAATCGGCGCCCGTTTTGTCCGC
>DVMZ01000093.1 GCA_018714725.1 Candidatus Scatosoma pullistercoris | reverse complement strand
TGTAAACGCCGCCGGGGATATCGCCGCGGCGCGTATCGCTCAGGAAGAGAAAGATCGCAATGAAGACAAGTGAACGCACAATGGAAAAAATATATATGGAATACAGCGACAAAGTGTTGCGTTATGTGCGTTCGAAAATATCCGATCCGCAGGATGCGGAAGACGTTTGTTCTGCGGTGTTTTTGAAGGTGCAGAAGGGGTTGTCGCTTTACGATCATGCCAAGTCGTCCTTCTCCACATGGATCTATTCGATCGCGCGCAATGCAGTCATCGATTTTTACAGGCGTTCGCGGGAGACGGCTCCGCTGGATGAGGAAATCGCCTGCACGGAGAACGGATTTGAAGATATCTGCAACGATGAAATGCTGGATCTGCTTGCCTCCGCTCTGGAAAGCCTGTCTCCGCGCGAAAGCGATGTGATTGTTTTGCATTATTATTCCGGGAAATCGCTGAAAGAAATCGCGGCATCGATGCAAATGTCCTATTCAAATATGAAATTGCTGCACCAAAAAGCGTTGTCCAAACTGAAAAAGCTGTTGCAGTTTAAAGAGGAATAAAAGTTATGACGGGGGGGGATAACGAAAAGCCAAAAGCCGTGTTTTGCGTTTTCTCTCACGGGGAGAAGGCAAACGAGGCCGGGAGGGTACGGGAACGTTTGCATTGCAATGAATTGTTGCTCTTTTCCTGAAAAGCTCCCTGCGCCTTTTCCGGCCAAATGACTCGGAGCGATACGGCTCATTTCGAAGAACAAAAAACTGAAGAGGCATTCGGGGACGTTAAATCGCCCTCTGCGCACGTCCGTTCTGCGGGAGAAGCAGAATATTTATAAGATCGGCAGATTTATTGTCCGATCTTTTTTAATCCGGAAAAACACGCCGAAGAGAAACAAAGAGAGCGTTTTGCCGGGTATAAAAAACAGCCGCCGACAGGTGGCTGCTGAAAATTTTCGGGGGATTTTAACCGGAGCAATCTCGCGGGTATCCTTCGCTTAAGCTTCGGATCGCGACATCGGATCAATTGACGACAAAGTTTTCCCCGCCGGAAACTTCCGGCGGGGAAGGAGCAGAATCAATTATTTGCCTGCCATCTTTTTATAACCGGCAAGACGTTCTTTGGACGCCTTTTCCGTTTCCTTGTAGAGCTCTTCCGCAAGGGCGGGCTCGGTCTTTTTCAGCGAAGCATATCTCACTTCACCCTGCAGGAATGCCTGATAATCTCCCGTGGGATCCTTGGAATCCAGCGTGAACGGATTTTCGCCTTTCTGCGCCAGCGTGGGATTATATCTGTACAGCTGCCAGTAACCGCAATCCACCGCGTTTTTCTCTTCGGTCTGGGATTTGCCCATGTTGATACCGTGGTTGATGCAGGGGGCATAGCAGATGATGAGGGACGGGCCGTGATAGGCTTCCGCTTCTTTCAGCGCTTTGACGAACTGCGCTTTGTCCGAACCCATCGAGCACTGCGCCACATAGACATAACCGTACGAGGTGGCGATCATGCCGAGATCCTTCTTCTTCACACGTTTTCCGCCTGCGGCGAATTTCGCCACGGCCGCGATCGGAGTGGACTTGGACGCCTGTCCGCCCGTGTTGGAATAAACTTCGGTATCCAGGACAAGGATGTTGACATCTTCGCCGGACGCGATGACGTGGTCAAGTCCGCCGTAACCGATGTCGTAGGCCCAGCCGTCGCCGCCGAGAATCCAGAAGGATTTCTTGACAAGGCAATCCTTTTCTTTATAAATTTCTTTGACGAGTTCGTCGCACTCGCAGCCGCAATCCTTGCAGCTTTCGAGGCATTTCACGAGCTGAGCGGCGGCCGTCTTGCTGCCTTCCGCGTCGTCCATATTTTCGATCCAGGCTTCGCAGGCCGCTTTTCCTTCGGCGTAATTGCTCCATTTTTCGGCGAGCGCGGCCACCTTGTCTTTCAGGGCGTTTCTGCGCGCCTTGTAGGCGAGATTCATGCCGTAGCCGTATTCCGCGTTGTCCTCAAAGAGGGAGTTCGCCCAGGCGGGACCGTGACCTTCTTTGTTGACGGTGTAAGGGCAGGTAGGGGAGGAACCGCCGTAAATGGAGGAGCAACCCGTCGCGTTGGCGATGATCATGCGGTCGCCGAACAGCTGGGTGAGCACCTTGACATACGGGGTTTCGCCGCAACCGGCGCAGGCGCCCGAGAACTCGAACAGAGGCTGAGAGAACTGTGATTTCTTGACGTCCGCAAATTTCGCGGTGACATCCTTCGGCGCGTCGGCCAGCGTCTGGGCATACTCCCAGTTTGCCGCTTCTTTGGCGACGAGCTTTTCCAGGGGAACCATATTGAGCGCACGCGCCGCGGGATCGACTTTCGCGCCCGTTTTGGCCGCGTCGGCTGCCGCTTTCTGGTTGACGGGGCAGACGTCCGCGCAGACGCCGCAACCCATACAGTCAAGCGGAGACACCTGAATGCGGAAGGAATATCCTTTTGCCTGCAGAGCGGGTTTGGTTTTGAAGTCTTCGGGAACCGCCGTTCCGTCCGCTACGAGATAGGGCCGGATAGTCGCGTGCGGGCAGACGAAGGAGCACTGCGTGCACTGAATGCACTTGTCGATGTTCCATTCGGGCACGAGTACGGCTACGCCGCGTTTTTCGTATTTGGTCGTTCCGGTGGGGACAGAGCCGTCGGCGTTGAACGCGGAGGAAGGCAGTTTGTCCCCTTCGAGCGCGAGGATGGGTGCGACGACGTTCTTGAAGTAGTCGTTGTCCGCCAGTTTCACCATCGGCGCGCCTTCTTTCGTGGTGGCCCAGGAAGCGGGAATCTCGATCTTGACGAGATTTTCCTTCGCGGAATCGATGGCGTTGTAGTTCATCTGCACAATCGCGTCACCCTTGCGGGAGAAGGATTTATACGCCATGTATTTCATGAGCGCGACGGCCGTGTTCTTGTCGTCGGGATTCTCGCTCTCATAAGGCATGATCTGACGGTTAATGCAGAAGAACGCCGACTGAAGGATAGTGGACGTTTTGCCGCGCAGGCCGAGCTGTCCGGCAATTTTGATTGCATCGATGACGTAGAGATTGGCATGCTTCTTTGCGAGGATGTTTTTCATCTTGGCGGGAAGTTCTTTTTCGAGCGCTTCCAGCGTCGTCCATTCGCAGTTGAGCAGGAAGGAGCCGCCTTCTTTAAGATCGGATACCATGTCATAACGGGTCACATAGGAAGGGTTGTGGCAGGCGATGAAGTCCGCCGCG
>DVMZ01000092.1 GCA_018714725.1 Candidatus Scatosoma pullistercoris | reverse complement strand
TGGTTACCGAAAAGAAGACGCTGCAGAACAAAGCCGTCAAATCCGCGCTGAAGACGCAGATCAAGAAATTTCTGACCGCCGTCGAATCGGGCAACAAGGAAGAAGCGACGAAGCTCTATCCCGAAACCGTTTCCGCTATCGACGCCGCCGCTTCCAAAGGCGTTATCCACAAGAACAACGCCAACAACCGGAAAGCGAAGCTCGCCAAGAAACTCGACGGAATGGGCGCCTGACGCTTTGGCTTTTCTTTTATCTTTATTATGAATATGCGGGTCTGTCTCCGGACAGACCTCTTTTTTTGTTTTTCCCCTCCTCATCCGCCCTTCCGACCCGTCGAAAGGGCTTTATTTTTTTGATTTTTTCCGCATTTTCCGCCCCGCTTTTCCCCGGCGGAAATTTTTTATCGGAAAATTTCAAAAAAGGCCTTCAAACATTTGACAAAAACGACAGGGTACAATATAATATTCCGCGGTATGTGAGTTTATTTTCACTAAACTTTTGGTTTATCATCATCAAACCGCAGAAACGGATTGTTTTTACCGAGAAAAAAGTTTACTTTTACAAAACCAACCCGCCGAAAAACTGAAAAGGAGGCAGACTTATGGACCTGGGCAAAAAGATCAGAGAAATGCGCAACCAGAAAGGCCTGACGCAGGAAGAACTGGCGGACCGCTGCGAGCTGACCAAAGGCTATATTTCCCAACTGGAAAACAACGTAAACAGCCCTTCGATCGCCACGCTTACCGATATTCTTTCCGCGCTCGGCAGCAATCTCTCGGAATTCTTCCGGGAGGAAACGGAAGAAAAAGTCGTCTTTACGAAAGAAGAATTCTTCGAGAAGGATTCGGACGGCGTGCTCTTCAAGTGGCTGATTCCCAACGCGCAGAAAAACATGATGGAACCCGTTCTCGTGGAACTGGCGGAAGGCGCCTCCACCGCGGGCGATATCCCGCACGAGGGCGAAGAATTCGGCTTTGTGCTGGAAGGCAGAATCGCCATCGTGCTCGGCAGTCAGCATTACCTCTGCAAAAAGGGCGAGGCGTTTTACTATCCCGCGGAAAAGCCCCATTGCATTCTCAACAGGAGCAAAGGGAAATCGAGATTCCTCTGGATCTCCACACCCCCCAATTTCTGATCGCACCTCCGTTCCCGGAAAGTTCCGCACACAGTCTGTGCGCCGGTGAACGGTATGCCGCGCCGACCGCGGTTTTTTCGGGAGAATTATTTCGGGAGAATCACTCATGGAAAAAAACACGACCAACATCATCGAACTCGTGAACGTATGCAAAGAATTCGACGGCGTCAGCGTCATCGACAACATGAATCTGTACGTCCGCAAGGGCGAATTCATTACGCTGCTCGGCCCTTCCGGCTGCGGCAAGACCACTACGCTCCGCATGATCGCGGGCTTCGATATGCCCACCAGCGGAAAAATCCTGCTCAACGGCAAAGACATCAGCGCGCTGCCCCCCAATAAGCGCCCGGTGAATACGGTCTTTCAGAAATACGCGCTCTTCCCCCATCTCAACGTTTTCGACAACGTTGCGTTCGGGCTCAAACTCAAACGTCTGGAAACGACGTTTGTCGATAAAAAGGGACGCCAGCGCACCAAACTTATCAAATTGTCCCGCGCGGAAATTGCGGAAAAAGTTAAAAACGCCCTGGAAATCGTCGATCTCGAGGGATTTGAAAAGCGCAGCATCTCCACCCTCTCGGGCGGTCAGCAACAGCGCATCGCCATCGCCCGCGCCATCGTCAACGAGCCGGAAATTCTGCTCCTGGACGAACCGCTCGGCGCGCTCGACCTCAAAATGCGGAAAGAGATGCAGCTGGAACTCAAAGCCATGCACCAGAAACTGGGCATCACTTTCATTTACGTCACGCACGACCAAGAAGAAGCGCTTACGATGTCGGACACGGTGGTCGTCATGGCAGACGGCTACATTCAGCAGATCGGCACGCCGGAAATGATCTACAACGAGCCGAAAAATATGTTTGTCGCCGATTTCATCGGAGAGAGCAACATCTTTTCGGGCACGATGCCCAAAGACAGGCTCGTCCGGTTCTGCGGGAAAAACTTCGTCTGCGAGGACGGCGGATTTGAAAAGGACGAACCGGTGGACGTCGTCGTGCGTCCCGAGGACGTTAAAATCGTGCCACCCGAAAAAGGCGTGCTGCGCGGAAAAGTCACCTCCGTCATCTTCAAGGGCATCCACTACCAGATTCTCGTACAGTGCGGACGCTATGAAATCGAGATTCAGAGCACTGCGGCGCCCGCTATGGAAGACAGCATAGGCCTCACGATCGAACCGGACGGGATCCACGTCATGAAAAAAGTGTTCCGGGTCAATCAGTTCACGGGCGTCATCACCAAGAAAAACACCGTAAAATTCGGCGACGGGGAATTTGAATGCGACGTCACGCAACTCTATCCCGGCAGCCATTTGGACGAGGAGGGATATCTCATCACCGCCAAGGGAGAAAAACTCGACCTCACCGATACCGAAGTCAACGTCGAAGTCGGTCTGCAGGACATCACCATGAGCGACAATCCCGACGAGGGCGGCGCTCAGGGACATATCATCTCCCTCATCTACAAGAGCGAATACTACCGCTATATCGTACGCACCGAAAACGAGGAGGATTATGTGCTCGCCTGCGAGGACCTCTGGAACGAAAACGACCTCGTCAGCCTCGTGATCCCGCCCGAAAAGATAAAACTTACCCTCAAAAATCCGGAGGAGACGAAATTATGACGAAAACGGAAACCAAGTCGGGGAAAATGCCCCTGCATTTTTCGCGGAAACTGCTCGCTATCCCCTATGGGCTCTTTCTCGCCATGTTTGTCGTAATTCCCCTGCTCATCATCATTTATTACGCCTTTACGGACAGAAACGGAAATTTCACTTTTGAGAATTTTTCCAATTATTTCGGCGGAGAAGGCGGCCTTTCGGCCTTTTTGCAGTCGAGCGTCTGCAAGACGATCGGAAGAAGTCTTCTCATCGCTTTTTCGAGTACCGTGCTCTGTCTTCTGCTCGCCTATCCCGTAGCGTATATCATCGCGAAAAGCAAGCTGAAAAACAAAGCGGCCTTCCTCCTTTTGTTCATCGTTCCGATGTGGGTAAATTTCGTACTCCGCATCAATGCGCTCCGAGA
>DVMZ01000091.1 GCA_018714725.1 Candidatus Scatosoma pullistercoris | reverse complement strand
GGCCTGTACGTTGCGAACGTACCGCTCTACCAACTGAGCCATATCCCCGAAAGCATGATATATTATACAGTATCTCTCCGCTTTTGTCAATAGTTTCTACACACTTTTCGGGAAAATATTTTATTTTTTCTTTCTCTACGCCGGCTTTTCCAGAAAAAACTCCGGAAAAACGCCGCAGACAAGCTCATTGCTTTCCCTTCACTTTCATCAACCGCACCACCGAAGCGCGCTCGTTTTCGTCCAGTTTATCCTTGATATACCGGATTGTCTCCTCCAGCTGTGGAATCATGATATATTCCAGCGCGTTTACCCGGCGTTTGTTCCGCTCGATCTCTTCCGCCAACAGCCGCATCCGCTTTTCCGTGCCTGCCAGAAGCACCATCTTCGGCAAAAGCGCCGAGACCATGCCCACCGAATAATCCGCCTCGCTGGTGATTTCTGCATAGGCGTAAGGCAGGCCGTCCGCTCGGCGGGAACCGGTTAAAGACACTTTCGGAACTTCCACCCCCATCACGCTTTCCGAGCCGCATTCCACCCCCACCGCAACGGAGGGCATGGAAAACGCCGCCTCCGCTTCAAAAGCCGGCGTCACCGAACGCGCCACGGAAAACTGACGAAGGGTCAGGGAAAGTTCCTTTTCCACTTCATCGCGCAGCCGCTTATTCTCTTTGAGGATTTCCGTAAACCGCCGCACCATTTCGTCCGATTTGTCTTTGAGCAGTTTATGCCCGCGCACGGCCGTGGAGAGCCGCGCTTTCAGCTTTTTCAGCTCCATGCGGGTAGGATTGACATTCAGCCTTGCCATTGATTATTCCTCTGAATCCGAAGCACCCAGGTATTTGTCGATATACTCCTGACGGATACGTTTCAACTCGCCTTTCGGCAAAATACGAAGCAGTTTCCAGCCGAGATCAAGGGTTTCCTCGATCGTTCTGTTGGCGCCGAAGCCCTGGTTTACATATTCCTTTTCAAACTCCTCGGCAAATTTCGCATACAGCTTATCGGTGTCGGAAAGCGCGGCTTCGCCGAGAATGGCGGAAAGTTCCTTGCTCTCCTTGCCCCGCGCGTACGCCGCGAACAGCTGGTTCATCGTATCCGCATGATCTTCCCTTGTCTTGCCTTTGCCGATCCCCTTATCCTTGAGACGGGAGAGAGAGGGCAGGACGTCCACGGGCGGGTTGACGCCCTTTTTATAAAGATCGCGCGAAAGAATGATCTGCCCCTCGGTGATATAGCCGGTGAGGTCGGGAATTGGGTGCGTCTTGTCGTCCTCGGGCATGGTGAGGATGGGAATCTGCGTGATCGAGCCTTCTCTGCCCCGGATTCTGCCCGCGCGCTCGTACAAAGACGCCAGGTCTGTATAGAGATAACCGGGATAGCCGCGGCGGCCCGGCACTTCCCTGCGCGCCGCCGAGACTTCGCGCAGCGCTTCCGCGTAATTGGTGATGTCCGTCATGATGACGAGGACGTGCATGCCGAGATCGAAAGCGAGATATTCCGCGCAGGTGAGCGCCATACGCGGCGTGGCGATACGCTCCACCGCGGGGTCGTTGGCGAGGTTGGTGAACAGCACCGTACGCTCGATTGCGCCCGTCTTGCGGAAATCGTCCACGAAATACTGCGCCTCTTCAAACGTAATGCCGATTGCGGCGAACACGACGGCGAATTTGCTGTCGCCGCCCCGGACTTTCGCCTGCCGAGCAATCTGCGCGGCGAGTTCGGCGTGCGGCAGACCGCTCATCGAAAACACGGGCAGTTTCTGGCCGCGGACCAGCGTATTCAGCCCGTCGATGGCGGAAATCCCCGTCTGAATAAACTCGTCGGGATAGTCGCGGGCGGCGGGATTGATGGGCTCGCCGTTGATGTCCATCTTTTTCTCGGGAATGACGGGCGCACCGCCGTCCCGGGGATTGCCCATGCCGTCGAACACCCGGCCGAGCATGTCTTTGGATACGGCAAGTTCCTGGCTGTGGCCCAGAAAGCGGGCTTTGGATTCGGAAATGCGGAGCCCCTGCGAATTTTCAAACAGCTGCACCACCGCTTTGTCGCGGTTGATTTCCAGCACTTTCCCGCGGCGGATTCCGTCTTTGCCGATGATGTCCACCAGTTCGTTGTATTTGACCCCCTCGACGCCTTCGACGAGCATCAGAGGCCCGACCACTTCACGGATCGTCTTGTATTCCTTAAACATCTTCGCCGCCTCCCGCCGCGAGCGCTTTCAGCTCGGTATTCATCTCCCGGAAAATCCCGTCGAACTCGGCGATATTTTCCTCGGGAATATATTTCGCACGGCCGATCTTTTCCTTGCAGGGACAAGCGAGAATGTCGTCGAGATCGGCATATTCGGCAATCGCCTCCCCTGCCAGCCGGTTGAATTCGTAAATCAGCCGGAGCATCAAAAACTGCTTGCGCATCGACGTATAGGTATCGACGTCGTGGAATGCGTTCTGGTGCAGGTAGTCCTCGCGGATGATCTTCGCGGTTTCCATGGTAAGCCGGTCCTTGGAGGACAGCGCGTCCATGCCGACCAGGCGCACGATTTCGTCCAGCGCCGCCTCTTCCTGCAGAATCGTCATGACGAACTGGCGATAGCGGAAGAAATCCCGCCCGACGTTTTCGTCATACCAGTCCTTCATCTTGTCCGCGTACAGCGAATAGCTGATCAGCCAGTCGATGGCGGGGAAATGCCGCCTGTAAGCGAGCGAAGCGCTCAGCCCCCAGAACACTTTGACGATGCGGAGGGTCGCCTGCGAGACGGGTTCGCTCAGGTCGCCGCCGGGAGGAGACACGGCGCCGATGGCCGTGACCGAGCCCGTACGGTTTCCCGCGCCCAGAATCTTCACGATCCCCGCGCGCTCGTAAAATTCCGCCAGACGGCTGGAAAGATAGGCGGGATACCCTTCGTCGCCCGGCATTTCTTCCAGACGGCCGCTCATTTCGCGGAGCGCTTCCGCCCAGCGGGAAGTGGAATCCGCCATGATCGCCACGTTGTAGCCCATGTCGCGAAAATATTCCGCGATCGTGATGCCCGTGTAAATGGACGCTTCGCGCGCCGCCACCGGCATATCCGAAGTGTTTGCGATGAGAACCGTGCGCTTCATGAGCGGCTCGCCCGTCGCGGGATCTTTGAGCTCGGGAAATTCATTGAGCACGTCCGTCATCTCGTTGCCGCGCTCGCCGCAGCCGACGTAGACGATGATGTCCGCGTCCGCCCATTTCGCCAGCTGGTGCTGGACGACCGTTTTACCGCTTCCGAACGGACCGGGCACGGCGGCCACGCCCCCTTTCGCAATGGGAAACAGCGTGTCGATGACCCGCTGACCCGTCACCATGGGGCGGTCGGGCGAGAGCTTTTCCCGGTACGGCCGACCCTTGCGCACAGGCCATTTCCGGAGCATACAGACGGGGCGGTCGCCCGCTTCCGTGGCGATGACCGCCACCGTTTCCTCGATGGTGAATTCCCCTTCCGATACGGACACCACTTTCCCCCGGACGCCGTTGGGGACCATGATTCTGTGTTCGACGATCTCCGTCTCGGGCACGACGCCCAGCACGTCCCCTTCGTCCACCATGTCGCCCACCCGGACCTTCGGCGTGAAATGCCATTTCTTTTCCCGGTCGAGATTGTTGACGGAAACGCCGCGGGAAATCCGGTCGCCATACTTGAAATAGAGGGTGGTCAAAGGCCTCTGAATGCCGTCGAAAATGCCCGTGATCAGCCCGGGCGCAAGCTCCGCAGAGAGCGGCTCGCCCGTCGAATAGACCTCCTCTCCCGGCCCCAGTCCGGACGTTTCCTCGTATACCTGTATGGACGCTTTGTCGCCGCGCAGCTCGATGATTTCGCCGATGAGTCCCTTTTCCGAAACCCGCACGACGTCGTACATTCTCGAATCCGCCATGCCCTCCGCAACGATCAGCGGCCCGGAAATTTTTACTGTCTTACCTGCCATGTATGCTGTCCTCACTCCTGTCAGTCTTTATACCTTGCAACGTCATAACCCGGCGCAAACCACGGCGCCGCCTATCTTCCGTTCTCCTTTCCGCCGTCTTTCCCGCCGTCTTTGTGAAAGAGAATATCCACGCCCAGCGCGCGCTCCATCGCCCGACGGAGCAGTTCGTCCCCGTATCCCGTGCTCCCCTTTCCCGAAGGAATGCTGAGCACCACCGGATACAGTTCCTCGTCGAAACGTTTGAGGAACTCTTCCAGCGGCCGCGCCAGTTCTTCCGTGAGAAAAATGATCTGATAGTCTTTGGCGATTCTGCGCAGGACCTCGCGCGCCTTTTTTTCGTTTTCCGCGGGAAAAGCGTCGACGCCCGCCGCCTTGAACACCATGATGCTGTCGCCGTCTCCGACGATCGCCGTCTTACCGGTCATACTCCCTCCTCACATCGCCCGGAGGCGCTTTTTAATCTCTCCTTCCCGCATGCCCGCCTGCAGGCAGACAAACACGATCCGCACGTTGGCGTTTTCCGCCCGGCGGCGAAAGACATAATAGAGAAAAGGCTGGTTGCGTTCCAGATCGTATTTCCCGGCGGCGAAAAATTCCGTCTCGAAGGACGCCGCTTCCCGCTCCGCCTCCGTCAGCGGCAGACCCGCCGACTTCGCCGCAAAGCATTTCCCGACGAACGCCGCGTACGGCGTGCCGTCCAGGCTGTGCGCGGCTTTTTCAGAGTCCGTACCGAATAGACCGGCCAGCTGTTTTTTGGTCAGCCTGCCCCCTTCCACATACTGCGTTTCCGCCTGCGCCTGATTGGAAGCGCGCATCGCCGTCAGAATATTCAGCCGGTCCGCCCGCCCGGCGAGCAGTTTTTTCAGAACTCCGTTTCGGGAAACCGCCGCCGCGAGATGCCGGAACATCGCCCTTTCAAAAATTCCGCCGATCTCCGCGCCCGAGGCGCCGCCCTGTTCAAGAGCCGCCGCGCCTTCTTCAAGCGCCGCCCCGAGTTCCTTCCCAGGCCGGGAAAAATTGCCCGCCGAAACGGCCTCGGAAAGTTCGCGGACGGAAATCAACCCTTCCGGCGCGAGCATTTTTTCCGCGTCGGCGTGAAGATACGCCGCTTTGAGAAGGGATTTTGCGTTGTGAAAATCCCGCGGGGACAAGAGATAGTCCCGTTCGGCGCCGGAGGGGGCGTATTCGCGGATAAACTCATCCAGCGCGCGTTCCTCCGCCAACGCCATTTCCTCAAAATCAGCGGCCGATTCCGCGGCCGAACCGCGGCCGTAACCGCTCTCCGACAGAATCCGGAACGCCTCTTCCGGCGTGCTTTCGCACAGGCGAGAAAGTTTTCCGCCGAGGAAATATTTTTCGCGGGCGGCAATGATTCCGTTGGTGTAGATCACGTCCCTGCCCATATCCTTTTACCTGTCCTTGAAGAGTTCCGCGGCAATTTCCGCCTGATGAGCGTCCCGGTCCGCGGCCAGAAGAGTGCCGTAAGACAAGTCCTTGTCGCTGATTCTGCCGCGGAGAAGAAATCCGCCGTCAATGTCCGCGCCGACGGGGGAAATTGTCAGCTTCTTTTCGGCCACCACGGGCAGCTTTGCCGCCGCGGCGGCATAGGGGTACCCCACCGCAAAGACGATTTCGTCCCCTTCCTCCGCATACTCTTTCAACAGGCGGGAGGTCAGCGCCAGGCACTCCTCTTCGCCGAGCGCCTGCAACCGCCGGAGCGCGGCGGCGTAAATTCCGTCGATCACCCGGCGTTTTTCGGCGAGCAGAAGTTTCGCGGCGTCCAGACGGGCGGCGGCGGCTTTGCGGGCAAAGATGTCCTCCGCGCGCACCTTCACCTCCGCCTCCGAATCCCTGCGCCCCTTTTCGGCGCGCGAAGAAGCCGCCGCGATCACCGCCGCGGCTTTTTCCTCCGCCTCCCGGGCGATCGCTTCCGCTTCCGCGTTCGCGTCGGAGAGTATGCGTTCCACAATCGCTTCCTTGCTCATGGCAATTCCTCAGATCGCGCCTACCAGCATGATGGAGATGATGAGGCCGAGAATGGCGTAAAACTCGATCATACCGGGATAGAGAATAAGTTTACCGGACAGAGAATCCTGCTTGCCCACCGCATAGATACAGTTGACCGCCGATTTGCCCTGGAAAATACCGGAAACAAGGCCGGAAATCGCCATCGGCAGCACGGCGCCGAAAATGGCCCAGCCCTGCGCCGTCACCATGTCCGCGCCCAGTTTGCCGGACGCAATGATTCCGATGATGAATCCGTAAATCCCCTGCGTGGCGGGCAACAGCACCAGCACCATCACTTTTCCGAACTTCTTGGGCTCTTCCCCGAGCACTCCCGCCGCGGCGCTGCCCGTCTTGAAAAGGCCGACGCAGGAGCCGATGCCGCAAAGCAGCACGCAAAGTGCGATTCCCGCCATAGCAATGGCATACCCTGTTGTAATCATGACTGAATATCCTCCGAAATTTGTTTCTTTTTTGCCGACCGGCCGGAAATTGCTCCGTCCGGCTTTTTATCTTTCCGATTTTTTAATTTCCCGATGTTGCCGGTTTCCCGGCCGGGACTTTGTACAGCCGATTTCCCGCTTTTCCGCTTCCGCGGCGATTAAAAATTCGCGGGAGAAAGGCGGACGTATTTATGGCGGGAGCCGAGCGGCGAAAACAACTCGCCCTCTCCCTCAAAGAACTTGCCATAAAATTCGACATACTGCAGGCGCGCGTCGTGAATGTACGCGCCGAGCAAATTCATCACCAGATTGAACGCATGCCCCACGAGCATGAGGACGACGCCCAGCACCGCAAGCGCGGGATTGCCGCCCGTGATGAAGCCTATGGAGTAGTCGGATACGATCTGCGCGATCACCGCGCCCGAGAGCATGAGACCGTACAACCGGGCATAGCTCAATATATCCGAAGCGTAATTGATGATGCCGTACACCGCGCCGAACCCCTTGGTGAGCTTCCCGGCGAACTTTTCCTTCCGGCCCGCCGTGAGCATGGCGAGCACCAACGCCCCGCCCGCGAGGATTCCGCCCGCTTTTGCCAGCAGGGGAAGCGCCGCTTCCTCCACCAGTCCGACCATCGCCAGCCCGGCGCCCAGCGAAAACACCGCCCAGATCAGGCCGTCGCAAACGCCGTCCCAGAAATGTCCGTGATGCCATTCCTGCACGGCGCGGCAGAAATAGCCGACAAGCAGCTGGAACACCCCGATCAGCAGGCTGATCACCAGCACGGCCGGCACCGATACGCCCGCGAACGACCACATATCGCTCTGCGGGTTGGGCATCACGGTCGGCAGGAAGGGAAGCGCCCGCCCGAACAGCGAATTGAACAGAATTCCCCAGAAGACGGCAAAGATGCCGCCGATCGCAAAGACTCCCGACAGGCGTTTCAGGCCGCTCTGCGCGTCCCGGATACGGAAATACACCGCTCCGCCCAACAGAAGCATGATCAGCCCGTACCCCATGTCCCCGATGATAAAACCCATGAACACGCTGTAAAAGAATGCCATGACGGCGTTGGGGTCCACTTCCCGGGAATTGGGCACCGAATACATATTGGTGATCGCCTCGAAATTGCGGACCACCGCGTTGTTTTCCGTCAAAGTGGGCGGCGTTTCTTCGGGCGCGGGGTCGGAAAACTCGAAATACGCGGCTTCCGTCACGGACGCCACCGCTTCCCGCACCGCGTTTTCCGCCGCGGCGGGCACATACGCTTCCAGCAAAAAAGTGCGTTCCGTCACGCGGAGTTTTTCCGCCAGATCGGCTTTTTCCAGTTGATAGCCGAGGTAGTCGCAATACACTTTCAGCGGGCGGATACGGTCGCTCATCTCATACATGGCATACTCGTTTGCCTGTATATCGTGCCGGATTTTCCGTTTTTGCTCCGACAGCGCGGCGAGGCGCTCCGCCCCCGTTTCCCCGCCCGAAAAAGGACAGGGCGAAAATCCGGCCGCAGAAAGCGCCGCCTCCGCCTCTTGAGCGACGCATTTATGATAAAAGACGGAAAAGACGCAGTTTTCCCCGTCCGCAATCACCCGGAAGTCCGCCGGCGGAATTTCCGACAACGCCTGTTCCAGTTCCTTTTTCCCGGAAGCCGGAACCGTGCCCAGCCGGATACAGACGTGCGCCGTATCCGAAAAAGACGAAAAAGGAATGTCGAGCGCCGCATAGGCTGTCGCTTCCCGTATCGCTCTCTCCACGGCGGAAAGCTGCGCGCTCAGCTCCGATTTCTGCGCGGCAAGCGTTTCAATGCGCGCCGCAACGGCGTCCGTTTCCGCCCGTCGGCTGCCCGCCGACATGAAATCGGAATAAGAAACCTCGAACCCGTCTTTGAGAAGCCCGGATCTGATGCCGTTCTGCGCGTTGTATTCCTCCGTCGCCGCGCTCAGCAGCGCCAGCGCCGATTCCATTCGCCCGACATATTCCCGAAGGGACTCCGCATTTTCGGCGGGAACCGTCGTATAAGCCTCTTCGCCGTGCAGTTTCACCTCCACCGCACCCGTTTTCTGCAGGGCGTTCAGGAGGGTATCCCTCTCGTAGGACATGGCGACGAGGTTGAATTTTTTCATTTCAGCAATCGCCACGCGTTATCCTCCCCACGATCCGGCTGACGAAAATATCCGTGCCTTTCAGAAGCCGCTCCGCATACCGTCTCGCCTCTTCGCCTTTTTCGGCCAATGCGGCACGATATTCCTTTTCCGCATCGGCTTCCGCGGCTTTCAGCTGCGTTTCCCGATAGGCCTTGCAGACCTCCTCCGAGGACTTCTCGATCTCCGCGGCGCGGATTTCCGCACGCGCGGCCGTCGCCGCCGCTTCTTCCGAAGCGCGGTTCCTGATTTCAACGGCTTTGCTCTCCGCCTCTGCAATCGATCTGATGATTTCTTCCGTCATAACTTCCGCCTCGTTTTCCTTTACTTCTCCCCGGATTTTCCGCCGTCCGTAACTGTCCGCGCCCTCCCGGCCGTTCCCACGGAGACAATCTCTCTTCCGCCCTGCGGCCCGAAGCCGGGATTTTCCCGCCGGTGCTTTGCAAAATTATTTTCCGCCCTCTTTGAATCCGACCGCCTGTAAAAAAGCGCGGGCGATGATCAGGCTGCCCACGGGGCCGGGATGAATCCGATCCCAGGTGATGTATGCAGGGTAGCGATAACGCAGAATATTTGCAAATTTTTCCTGCAAATCGATGCAGGGAATCCCGCGTTTTTCCGCTTCCTCTTTCATGATCGCGCCGTATTCGTCCATGCGCTTGCGCATGAGGTCCTCCCGATTGGGCTCGAGATAATACGGAGTCATCCAGATCATCTTCGCGGAAGTATTTTTCGCCGTACTCTCCGCCATCGCCGCCAGATTGGAGCGGTATTCTTCCGGAGAAACCGCCGCTTCGGGCAACGAGGGCAGGTCAAACTGACGCCATACGTCGTTGAAGCCGATGCACAGCACCACCCAATCGGGGGCGAGCGCGTTGACGTCCGTCTCCCAGCGCCGGAGCAGATCGCGCGAAGTGTTGCCCGATACGCCCATATTCACAAGATGAAAGGTATTTTCCGGGCAATCGACGTTCAGAAAACAATCGATCTGCCGCACAAATCCGTTGCCGAGATTATAAATCGAACCCTCGCCGATCGGACGAACGCGATTGTCGTCCGTGACGGAATCCCCTGCAAAAACAATTTTGTCGCCGTTGTGAATTAACATTTTTTCTCCTCGTGAGCTTACTTGCCGATATCTTGCGGAAAAGTCCCGTACTCTATCATTATAACCCCGCGGAAGCCGAATGTCAATCCCCGGAAAAGAAATTTTTCCTTTTCCGGTAAAATTTACAGAAAACACCCCCGTGCCGTATTGCGCGGCGCGGGGGTGCTCGTTTCGTCAAAATCCGATTGTTCAGTCCGCAAATTCGTAATAACAGGACGAATGCTGCGTGGGCGGCATCGTCTCGCCTTCCCCCACGAATACCGTATTCAGCGTCTTACCGTCCTCGTTGATCACTTTATAAGCGCCTGTTCTGGGACAAATGTCCCCGCTGTGCAATGGATTGTTCATATCTTTTACCTCCGCGGCCGCCAAACCTGCGACCACTGTCAGTATGCGCATCCATCCGCACTTTATGCACCCCGCCTGAATTTACCCCCCGACCGGCGGCCGCACGATTCGGCGCCGAAGCCGGCAGACAGACGGCCTGCGCTCAGGCATCCAGGCTCAGGAGGTCTTTATACCTGTTCTTATACAGCTTGACGCAGGTATCGTTGTTGTATTTTCCGAGAATCTGATTCTGCACCATCGACGCATAGGAAGAGGACGAGGAAGAATCCGATTTGAGGGATTCGTAGAAGAGATAGGAGAAGGTGCCTTCCGTTTCCCGTTCGTCCCAGTTGAACCCGCCGTACACTTCCCCTGCGGCATCATAGGCAAAGGACACATAGATGACGTGCCAGCCGTAATCGGACGGGCAGACCACATACGTCCCCACGCCCTGGCGGATCGCATACTGCGCGGCATACTCGAATTCCGCGACGTAATCCGTCTTATACGGCGAAACGGTGTATCCCATATAGGTGTTGAGACAACCGGTGTCCGAGCTGTAAGCGAACATCAGTTCGTTGATGACGGACACGGCGGTGTAGGCTTCCGTTCCCTTCACGAAATACTCGTCGTGCGAGGTGCCGCCGAGCGCCGCGCCGTCCGCGCCGGAGACCTTCCCTTCATAATAGATGAATTTGGAGTAATCGAATTCGTTTTCGGCCGCGTTATAGAATTCCTGCATATAATCGGACTTCGTCGCGCCAACCGCGGTCAGCCCCGCGTAAGCGAGATAGTTTTCCATCTCGTCCATGAACGCGTCCACGGAAAGTTTTTCGGGATAGAACTTCCACTCTTCATTCTCTTCGTCGAACTCGGCTCTGCCGTTGTACGGATATTGTCCGTAATACTGTCCGAGACTCTCGTACTGTGCGTTATCCCCTTCGCTCTTTTTCAGATTGTCCTCAAAGAAGAGGTAGGTCTTGTTGCCCGCCGCCTCGTTGGAGAGGGTGAAAGCGTTCTTGTAATAAGCGTCGTCGGCCGTCGCTTCAAACGCATAGTTGCTGTCTTCGTCCGCGGAGAACCAGGGCGTACGCAGATCTTTGGCTCGGATGTTCTCGAGGAGCGCGGCGCGCTTTTCGTAGAATTCCGTCTTGCGCAGGCCGGTGTCGTTGGTATAGGTCGACAGAATCTGGCTCTGGGTCGTCGAGAAGGGCAGCAGGATGTTGTAGACAAATCCGAAGCCTTCCTTCGGGCTGTACAGCACGAACGAAGTGTCGGAAACGCTGCCGATCGCCGTTTCAAACGCAGACTGATCGTCGTCATAGGAATTCTTCTGGGAAGCGAGAATGGAAGCGTATTTTCCTTCCACATATTCTTTCGTGAGCTCCGCGTTCGCCTCTTCGTTCAGATCGTCGCTGTATTTGTTGATGAGCGCCTGTTCCAGCTGGCTGGCAAGCTCCACATAGTAGTAGTCGATGTTTTCGAGATCGCTCGTATCCTCGCCGTCGACGAGCAGGTTGTTCATCGAGAGGTTGGACAGGAAATCGTTGTAAGCGCGGCGGCGGGTGGATTGTTTGGACCCTTCCTGCGCCTCATAAGTGCCGCAACTGTCCAGCGTATTGCGGCCCGTATAGACGTCGTAATCCAGTTTTCCGTCCGCGTCGACGGGATAATAATCCTCCGTTTCGGTGCCGACGTTGGCAGGCGTCGTGCGGGTGTCGCCGGAAGAGGAGGAAGAATCCTCTTCTTCGATATACGTCAGTTCGGTGGAATCCAGCGTATTGTTGATCATCGATTTCAGCGTATAGATCGCCCGGTCGTAATCGGAGTAATCTCTTCCGCCGTCGGTGATGAAATATTGCAGAGTCAGCAACTCGGGATGCTTCTCGTAATGCGAGCGGAGGGACGCGTCCAACTTTTCCGTTTCCTCTTCCACATACTGCGTATAATCGGAAACGGTGAAGACGCCCGCGTATTCGTCCTCTGCATCCGCGCTCCGTTCAAAATAATAAGCCATGGCATACTGCACCATGATTTTACGGCTGACGAGGTTGTCCATCAGGAGGTTGAACGTCTCCTCATAGCTGTAACCGTAACTGTTGATATAGGTATAGCCGCTGTTGAGGAAATACGCCACCAGATCTCTTTTGAGAATGGTGGAATTCACGCTGGAAACCGCGTCGGCGTATTCGGCATAAACGCCGCCTTCCTGAAATTCGTCATAGTTGGAAATATCCACGCTGCCGACGACCTGTTCCATATCCTTTGCGCTGTTGGTCGTGATCAGGCCTTCGCCGCAGGACGCGGCGGAAAGCGCAAACGCGACGCAGAGCGCCAATACCGCTGTTCTTCTGAATGTTTTTCTGTTCTTCATGAAACCGCTCCGATTCTTTCTGTCCGGCCGCAGGGCCGTGACGCAAAACGCCGTCTTTCAAAAAAAGGCATTCCGTAACTCTTATATTATAACCCATTCCGCGCAAATGTGCAAACGATTTTGGTTATAAAGTTGTGAAAGTTAGGGCAAATTTTAAAAATTTCGTCATTTCCGCCATCAATTCGGCGGGATCGCGTTTGCCGACGATTTCGACGACGGGCGCTTCGGACATATTCAGCCGCACTTTTTCCCGGTATTTGTCCATCGCCGCCTGCACGCGCTTGTCGCCCAGCGATTCCAGCGACGGAAATTCCAGCGCCCCCGTCCCCTTGGCCACCGTAATTTTCCGGACATTGAACTTCGACGCATAGTATTTGAGCACGGCGACCACCAGAAGGTTGATCACCGCCTGCGGCAGCGGGCCGTAAGTCTCTTCCAGCGAAGAATACACCCGCTTGTAATCGGCCACGGAAGAAATCTCCGCAATCTGTTTGTAGGCATCCATTCTGCCCGCGGGCGATTCGATGTATTTCTCCGAAATGTACGCGTCGGCGCGGATATCCAGCTCCGCCACCGTCTGCGTCTCCCCGGTGAGTTCCTCTTTCAGGAGTTTCGCATACAGCTCGTACCCCACTTTGTCCATGTGCCCGTGCTGTTCCACGCCGAGCACGTTTCCCGCGCCGCGGATTTCCAGATCCCGCATCGCCAGTTTATATCCCGCGCCCAGTTCGGTGAATTCCATGATCGCTTTCAGCCGCTCGGACGCGTTCTGCGTCATCACCCGTTCGGGCTTGAACGTAAAGTAGGCATGGGCGAGCCGGGTTCCCCTTCCCACTCTGCCCCGGAGCTGGTAAAGCTGGGAAATGCCCAGCCGGTCGGCGTCGATGACGATCAGCGTATTGGCGTTGGGCAGGTCGATGCCGTTCTCGATGATCGTCGTCGTCACGAGTATATCGGATTTGCCGCTGTAAAAATCGAACACGCTGTTTTCCAGCACCGTCTTATCCATCCGCCCGTGGGCCACCGAAACGGCCGCTTCGGGCAGAATGCGCCGGATCTTTGCCGCAAAGGTGAAAATGCTCTCCACTTTGTTGTAGAGGATAAACACCTGCCCGCCCCGGGACAATTCCCGGATACACGCGTCGCGGATGAGCGTCTCCGTCTCCTCCACCACATACGTCTGCACGGGCAGCCGCTCGCCCGGCGGCGTCTGAATGGTCGAGATGTCGCGGATTCCGGTGAGGGACATGTGCAGCGTGCGCGGAATGGGGGTCGCCGTCATCGTCAGACAGTCGACGTCCTTCCGCAAATTCTTGATCTTTTCCTTATGCTCCACGCCGAAGCGCTGTTCCTCGTCCAGCACCAGCAGACCCAAGTCCCGGAATTTCACGTCCGCAGAAAGCAGCCTGTGCGTGCCGACGACAAAATCGATGCTCCCCTCCGCCAATCCCTTGAGGATCTTATTCTGTTCCGCGGGGGAATTGAACCGGTTGAGCGCCGCCACCCGCACGCCGAAATCGGCGAACCGCTGACAGGCGGTGTTGAAATGCTGATTGCACAAAATGGTGCTGGGGCACATGAGCGCCGCCTGTTTCCCCGCCAGTACGCACAGATACACCGCGCGGAACGCCACCTCCGTCTTTCCGAATCCGACGTCTCCGCACAGGAGCCGGTCCATCACTTTGAGCGAACACATGTCCCCCTTGATTTCCCGGATACTCGCCTCCTGATCGGGCGTCAGTTCATAGGGAAATTCATCCTCGAATTCCCGCATGAACGCGGCGTTTTCGGGGAAACAGAACCCCTTCGACTCCGCGCGTTCGGCGTACAGCTTCTTGAGGTCGAACGCGAGTTTTTTCAGCGAAGCGCGCACGCGCGCTTTCACCCGCTCGAAGTCGGCGCCCCCGATTTTGCTCAGCGGCGGATTGGCGTCCCCGACATATTTGGAGAGGATATCCATGTGTTCCGCCGGAACATACAGGACGTCGCCGTCCTTGTATTCCAGCGCGACATACTCCTTCGTTCCGTCCGTCGTCTCGATCCGGCGGGTGCCGATGACCTTGCCGATCCCGTGCGTCTCGTGCACGGCGTAATCCCCCACTTCGGGCGCGGAGAACATATCCCCGCGCTTGCGCCGGATCCTGCGGTTGTCGGGCGCTTTGGTGTAGAGGTCGCCCGTACCGATCACCGCGAGCTTGCACTCGTGCAGAACAAACCCTTTTTCCAGCGATTCGGCCAGCACGCATACCCCGCGGAACTCCTCCGGCGAATCGGGCAGCCGGACGGTGGAAATGTATTCGTCCGAAAACAGCTCCTCCATCTTCGCCGCGCGGGCGGCGTCTCCGCAATAAAGGAGAACCCGGTAGCCGCCTCTCAGCCAGTTCTTCACGTCGGTCAGAAGCGCGGGGAAGCCGTTGAGATAACGGGAAACGGGAGTATAGGAAAAATTGAAAATCTTCAGCGGCTCGAAGAAGAACGGCCGCCCGGTAAACGTCTGCAACGCGAGACGGCGGAAAGACGAAATTTTTTCGAGAAATTTCTCTTTGTCCGTATATTGTCCGAAGGAAAAAGAAAACGCTTCTCCCCCGTCTTTGAGGCGGTGAAACCGTTCCTCATGCTCTTTGTAGAGCGCGTTGAATTTGTCCCAGAGCGTCTTTCCCTCATCGAACACCAGCACGGCGTTTTCGGGAAGCACGGAAAAGAAATCGACGGAATTGCCGAGGATCGGCATCAGAAAGGAAGAGCGCACGCCCGCCGGGTCGGAAAGCAGTTCGTCCGCGATTTCTCCCGCACGGGTATAGGCTTCCGTGGTGCGGAAGGTTTTCAGATCCGCCCGAAGAACCTTTTCCGCCCGCTCTTGATCCCCCGGCGCCGCAAACACGTCCGTGGCGGCGAGGATGACCAACTCGTCCTTTGCTTCCAGCCTCTCCCCCGTAACGAGGTCGTAAGGCTTGATCTTTTCCACCATGTCCCCGAAAAAATCCACGCGGACGGGATTCTCCTCGTTGATGGGGAAAATGTCGAGAATATCGCCGCGGACGGCAAAAGTACCCTTGGATTCCACCTCGAATCCCCGCGTATATCCCATTTCGGCAAGCCGTGCGGGCAGGGCGAGAAAATCCTCTTCCTCCCCCTTTCTGAGCAGGACGGAGGGCAGGCGGGCGGGAAAGAGCTGGACAAGCGCGTCGATCTCCGCCGCCACGAACGGACAGCCGCTTTGCAGGGCGTAAATGCCGTTCAGCCGGCGGAAGAGGGAATCTCTGGACAGCGCTTTGCGATAGAGAAGCACTTCGTCCTTTGCGGCGAGCACCGCCGTCTTTTTCCCGGAAAGCGCCGCGGCGTTCTCCGCCGCCTTCCGCGCCGAGACCCCGTCCGCCGTGATGTAGACGACCGGCGCGTCGATCAGGGACGCCGCCAGGTATTTCATGGAATCGGAAACGCCGAAAACCGCCGTAGGCGTACCCCGGCGGAGTTCTTCTTTCAGCCGGGGATACTCCCCGCCGATGTTATCGAACGAAAAAAAATGCTCTTTCATACCCCTCCGCCGCCTGCGCTTCCCGCCGTTGCGGACTCCCGCGGCAGTCCCGGCGCAGTTCCTCGCGCCGGGGCTGCCGCTCAGTTATACTCGTTCATCACCTGTCCGATGTCCTTGCCGCGCGCAAAATCCACGGCGGCTTCGCCGGCTTTCCGGCACGCCTCGGCAAACAATTCGTAATCGGGCTTACGCACTTCCGAAAGGACGTAATCGATGATGGGAATTTCCACTTCCGGGTCCCGGATCCCGATCCGGATGCGGGGAAACTCCTTGAGCCCGGTTTCGCCGATCACGCTGCGCATGCCGTTGTGCGTGCCCGGCCCCCCGCCGGCGCGGATACGCACTTTGCCCTTGGGCAGGTCGTAATCGTCGTAAATGACGAGAAGATGATCTTCCGGCACCTTATATTTTGCCATCAGCTGCTTCACGGCGCGTCCGGAATTGTTCATATACGTCAGAGGGCGGGCGACGATGATCTTTTCGCCGCCCGCATACGCTTCGGCCACCGACGCTTCGCATTCCTTTTTCCGGAATTTCGCGCCCAGGGCCTCCGCCGCGTCTCCCGCCGCGATAAAACCCATGTTGTGAAAGGTCTTTTCGTATTGCTTTTCGGGATTGCCCAATCCCACAATCAGATACATATCGCTTGATCCTGTCCTTTTGGTCGTGTTTTAACCGCCGAAACCGCCGCCGTTACTCGCGGCGGCGGTGTTTCGTCTTTTGAGGATTTTTTCAGCCGATGTCCCCTGCTTTGACTCAGTCGTACAGCTTGGACATGGGTTTGTCGAGATAGACGT